>JAUVVL010000259.1 GCA_030604635.1 Desulfobacteraceae bacterium | reverse complement strand
GTAATTTCTCCGGCCTCCTGGCTCTCTCCATGTGTCCGAAATCGCCCAACTCTATTTTGAGGACTTGCTTATAGAGGAAGACAATGGCGTTGAGGGCTTGATTTTGAGTACTTGAAGCAACCTTTCTATCTGTTGCCAGATAGGAAATATATTGGGGAATTTCTATTTCTCCCACATCTTTTGGATGTCGTTTGTTGTGGAAAAGTATAAATCGCCTTATCCACTGAACATAGGCTTGTTCAGTCCGAATTGAAAAGTGTTTTTTAAGGACAACATCACGAACCTGGTCGAGCAATTTCATTGGGAAAAATTCCTTTCCGTTTTTACATTTTCAATATTTATTATTTGTTGATAATTATATTGATTTAATGTAAGTTTTTCAAAAGAATATTTCAGTTTCCGTTTCATTTTACGGAAAATAGTCCTTCTAATCTATGTTCGGCGAAGAAAATATAACTTGCAGGTTGGCAACCGAAACGATCAATTCGAACGTTGGGATTGCCCTATTATCAGGAGGTAATAATGAATTTAGATGCTGTTTCCATATTCAACCTGAGTCCGCCAGAGAAGTTACAACTGGTGGAAGATCTATGGGACGATCTGGCGGCTACCCCGTCAGAGGTTCCTGTGCATGAATGGCAAAAGGAGGAGTTGGCTCGTCGAAAGGCCAATTTGATGAGCAAGCCGGCTTCTGGGCTTTCGTGGGACGAAGTTAAACACAGGGTTCGAAGTCGCTATGGCCGCTGAACTAATAATCGCGCCAGAAGCACAACAGGACGTCGATGAGGCATATTGCTGGTACGAAAATCGTCGATTTGGCTTGGGTGAAGAGTTTCTCGGCTGTGTGGACGCCTGTATTCAGGCAATTTGTGCATGCCTGAACTCCACGCGAAAGTCCATGAGGAGTATCGTCGGGCATTGGTGAGGCGATTTCTGTACGCCATCTTTTACAAGTACACTGGTGGGAAGGTGACCGTCTACTGCATCTTCCATGCATCCCGGGACCCAAAGAAATGGCGCAATCGCTTGGTATGACTTGCTAAGCATCGCCGAACCTGTCAATTCAGGTGACAGCCAGGGCCGAGCCGTTTTGGCATTATGTTGTGTAATCAAAAATTCAACATCTTTATCGAGGTCAGTGGAAGCCCTGGCTGCCTCTGACTTCATCGTTGTAAGCCAAAGATAAGATTCACTATTCATGAGCATAGATTCTAATGAACCTCAAAGAACTTGTATACAGGACCAACTGGTGCGACGTGAAAGCGAGTCTGATCAATGCTTATCCAAACGCTGAAAGAAGCATTGAAGGATATGAGTTGGTTTTCTCCACACTCTCATCGTTGATTCCGCAGAAAACCAACATGCGGATTTTTATTGAAAGTGTCTTCCGAGAGGGAATAGATAAGCAACCGTTTGTTGATGTATCTGGAAAAAACGGTACTCTCAACAGGAATCTGTCGGACTTCCAACATCTTGGGAAACCGCAGGGCAGCGAGTACGCAAATTCAGAAGCATCGTTCGCTCTTGAGATGGTTCCATGGGAAGAGTGGCTCGACATGGAAATCGACTCAGCAAGCCAGCAAGACTACTCCGACTCCGAAATTTTGGCTCACTGTCTCTGGGAAATGACTTTCTTTGGCTTTGACCAGACAACTATAAGCAATCAGAAAGAGGAACTGGACCGGAGGATAAAGGAACTCGATAACATGACGGAAGAGGAGAAGAAAGAGAGGCTTATCCCAATGGAGCAAGTTCTGAAGAAGATCGAGACGAAATTGACGAAACCCGAGAAGCTATCCGAAGTGTATGAAGAGTCATAGGTTCCAACAACGCCATGCACTCAGATGGACAGGGTCGTGCGGTTTGAAGTTTTTACCAAATTTTGTGTTTAATCGCCTTTTACAAAGGCCCATTTCCCCTGCCCACTGGTGATGGCGTCGATGGCGCGCCGCTTCGCGGCACGCCATCGGGCGCGAGATGACATGAGCTGTTGTCCGCCGCAAAGCGGCGCGCCATCATCTCAATGGAGCAGACACCGCTCCCTTTGGTCGCGGCTGCGCTCCGCTTGCCCACTTGGTTGGGCAAAACGATGACTCGTTAATGATCTGCCGTGATATACGAAAAAAATTCTTAATAATCCATTAACAACAATACCGCGAAAGGGGCTGTCATCATTTTCCCCAAGTCAGGGGTGCAGCTCATCTCGCGCCCGTTATCCAAACTTGACAAACTCATTTTAGTGGCGTACATATATAATATATTTTATACGTCATCATATTTGGAGGTGCTACATGAATACTAAATTAACATTACGGCTTGATGAAGATTTAATTCAAAGTGCAAAGTCATATTCAGCTAAAACCGGTAAATCTGTTTCCAAAATTGTTGCTGATTATTTTGCGCTCATTGACAAGAAGTTATCAGGTAGGCAAAGAGAAATTTCTCCTCTAACACGTTCTCTGAGGGGATCACTCAAAAAAGGAAAGGTGTCAGAAGAAGATTATAAAAAATACCTTGAAGAGAAATATTTATGAATATTTTATTTGATACCAACGTTGTCCTTGATGTCTTGCTTGACCGCAAACCGTTTTCTGCACCTGCTTCTATTATATTTTCATGGGTTGAGGCAGGAGAGTTCATTGGTTTTTTAGGGGCAACGACAGTCACAACAATTTTCTGCCTTGCAACCAAGGTTGTTGGTAAAAAACAAGCAGAAGAGGAGATATCGAAGCTTTTATCTATTTTTGCTATTGCACCTGTCAACAGAGCCGTATTGGAGGCAGCAATAAATTCAAAATTTACAGATTTTGAGGATGCAGTTTTATATGAAGCTGCTCGCCATGCAAGCGCCCAAGCTATATTAACGAGAGATGCCGTCGGTTTTAAGTACGCAAAAATTCCTGTTTATTCACCAGAAGAACTTGTTAAAATGACCCAAGCCATTAAAATAACAGAAAAAAATGGATAACAAAAAGATTAAGGCGACGGGAAGAAACGCTGCGGCTTTGACGGGCAAGGTTTTTGCCCGCACCTGATCTAATCGTTGAGCGTAAAAAAATAACAAGCAATTGCAAATTGGCATGTATTTTGAGATAATAAGCGAAATCGAAAATATCGAAACGATAGCTATCGGTGGAAAAATCCGAGATATCATGAGGATTCGAAAGCAATATGGCCTTGGCCATTGGCGTAAAATGAAAGGAGTTGCCAAGGTTCGCCTTCAGAGCGGTAGTATCCGTAATGCTGAATTGCATTGGTATGAAGCCCACGGTATTGGCAGAAAAAAAATGAAAATTAAACAATTATTGAATTAAAACTATGGCACAAAATAGCAAAAAACGGTTTATGCTTTGCGTAAAAAATAGGGATTGTAAGGATTTGGAAAGACGGAAAATATATCAAGTCTTACCTGACGATGAAGCTTCAAAAGAAGGATACCTGAGGGTCATTGACGAGTCAGGTGAAGATTATCTCTATCCGGAGTCCTATTTCATTCTCCTTCAACTGCCACGTGAGGCTCAAGAAGCCCTACAAGTAGCAAGCTAAATCCATACGTTTCGCCCATCGGGATAGGGAGGAGCCTTGCAGCTCCCCCTCCCACACCACCCGGCGTACGGGTCTCCCTCGACTTGCTCGGGACAAGCTCACCGGGCGGTCCCCGCTTCGCCGAAGCTACGACGGGACAAGTCGGCTGATCCCCGCAAGCGGGATTGCTCACGCTAACAGGCAAGATTAGATCCGGGGGAACAAAAGTCCAAGTGATGTAAAGTAGGCATCCGGCAAGGCGATTTGTACCCACTTAACCTTGCTCATTCGCCAAGGGCCTTTTCGGGCACATCCAGTAGTAACCGCATAGTCTCGGAAAATGCCCCGTTTCAGGAGTTCGCGAACTCGGGTTTTGCGGTTCTTCCAGTGTTTCCAGATCAACGCTCGCAGGCGTCGTCTGATCCAATGGTCTAACGGGCGTAACCGATTGAAGGATTTGGTTATACCGTAGATGAAGAGTCTTCGTTGGGGAAGTGATATTCTGTGCTTTGATTTGAATAACACGAGGGAATCCGAACTGCAAATATTTTCATTTATCAGGGATTATCACGGGTAATAATTAACCCTACTAAAACTCATTAGTATTTATTATAATCGATCATAACCCGATGGATTTACAGCACAACTTCTTTACGATGCAATCTGACGGCTTGCTATAAATAGTAATTTTTTTAGGTTAGTTTTGGGTTGGAATGTCTGGAAAGGAAAAAGCTTGACAATGCCTATGGGTTAATCTAATTGAATAGCAAAAAATAATCCAATAACTTTATGGTGCCCTTTAGGGCATAATAGGGAAACCGGTGAGAATCCGGTGCGGACCCGCCGCTGTGATCGGGGACAAAAGCCGCAATGTGCCACTGTCCGGTTTAGCAAGCTTTGGGATGGGAAGGCGCGGTTAGTAGGATAAGAGACCTTTGAAAAATGCTCAATTTTGCCTGCCCAGTTAAATCTTTTAAAATTTAACCGGGGTTCAAGTTCAAGCCTGCCTGTGCGTTGCACGCAGACAGGGAAGGCGAAAATTTTAACCACAGGAATACATTAAGTATTTTGAGGATTAAAATTTGAGCCTGACATCCCGCCAATGGCGGGAGGCAAAAGGGGGCGTTTTGCAAAAGTCTCGATAATCCGAGAGTCAGAAGACCTGCCATTAAGTTTCTCTTTGGGGAGAAGGTAAATCCTCAAGCGG
>JAUVVL010000080.1 GCA_030604635.1 Desulfobacteraceae bacterium | reverse complement strand
TGCTCAATTTTGTTCAAGTTCAAGGAAGGCGAAAATTTTAACCACAGGAATACATGGAGTATTTTGAGGATTAAAATTTGAGCCTGACACAGAAATTGGGCAAAAGGGGGCGTTTTGCAAAGGTCTCAGAAGAAGTGCTAAGAGATGCCACAGAATGATTTGAACCTGTAGAATGTTCTACTTTCCGACTTTCTGATGTACATTGTATTCCAGAATTTTACATCAGGCGTTAATTTTGGTAAGGCGGCGACCATAAAATTTGTCGTCCGCCATCAGAAAGGAGAAAAGATATCAAACAGGAATGTGACACTGGAGTAAACGGGTTTGGGGTTGTATTGACTCCACCTGCTCCAATATCCTGCCGGATGCAATATGAGACCGATGTCAAGGGACTCGTTAAACCAGCCGTTACTTTTCTCCAGGAGCATGGAAACACTTCCATTGTCAGTTTTGGGTGCGGAAAACAGATCAACCGTATCGATAATCACCTGCGTATAATGATAGAGTTGAATCTAAACTATTACGCGGGTATTGACTGCAAACCATACATCGTGCCGGTTTCAGACAATCTGTTTATGGACCCGGACGATATGACTGCAATGCTCACAAGATATTACCGTGGCAGGCCCAATAGGTTCTGGAATTCGATGAGGCTTTTCCCCGGTACTTTTGTGGAAGAACTGGTAGGTATTAAATGCGCTTCGGTTGTCTGTCAGCGGGTCTATCCCGAATGCTTCTGGGAGGACCTGATCATATCCATGAATCCGAAACTGGTGCTCCAGGAGGACCTGCACGGCTGTGAGCGACAGCAGCTCCGAGGACAACATTATGTACGAAATTGGTCGAAAATCCGTCTTTATGGCCTGCGGCCCTTTCGCCCCTGGCCCATCTTTTATAGAGAAAAAAACCTGGTGCTCTGGCGACGCCGAGATTTTGGCGCGGAACAAGAAGAAAGTGGCGAATTTAGATGGTTGGAACGCCTGTGCGAATCTTTCATCGGTTAATCCAAATTTCTATATCAGAAAGATAGCGAGTATTGATTTATATTAGAACCACATCTCATTGATCAGGAAAGATAGCGTTTGTTATGTATAGCCTTCAATAGCGCATACAGATAAGACATGAATTGCATCGATTTAGGGCTCGCTCAAAAATAGCTCTACGATCCAGGCCTTTCTTTAAAGGTTTCGAGTGCCTTGGGGAACATACGGCGTATGAAGACTTCCCTGTCCTTCATAGTTAGTTTTTTGTAAGCACCGTAGTCAGGGTGGGATTCTGCAAGTACCGGGTGGTTATCCTTGCACCGGGCTTTCACTTTGTTAAAGTCCTGGACCATCTCAAGAAGTCTATACCTTTCACAGTAGAAGTTGTCGAGCCATCCCAACCGCCTCGTCATTTCAAAGCGAACTTGATCAGCTAAAAAAAGATGGATGTCCACAACCATCATTTGTTCTTCTATGTCAAGATAATAAAACTTTGGAGCTGCTCCAAGGCCCAGGATACCCATTATTAACTCATAAAAGGCAACAGCACTATCCTCTCCGGGCAGGGCCAGCAGATATAGAGTCCTTTCTGAAAGGTCTGAAAGCCTGGTTTTCTCGCCGTATGATTCTTCAAAGCGTTTATGCCAGGGGCCAAAGCCTTTTTGCTCGACCGCTCTGGTTCGATAACCCTTAAGATTAACTATCTTAGCCATGGAAGACCACCCAAAATACAAAAATTAACTGGTTGCACATGAAATTACGAAGGAACCAACTCGCTTTTTACGGGATGAAGTATAGAAAAATCAGGCTTGCGTGTCAAACAAATCATAATATTGCGGTTCAGCGAATTCGGTTGAGCGGGAGACTGACGAGCATGATCTACGAAAAGTTTTTTGCCGGCCTAAAGAATGCAAACATACGCCAGGAAAGAACTCTTTACAAAGCCGTTAAAAAGAACTTTAAAAACATGACACCCGGACTGTAATTGAATTACACTTGTTTTTCTGTGTATGTCTTCATGAAGTGTAATAAGGAAGAACTCCATGATGCCCGAGACTAATGACGCCCCTTTAAAAATCTGCCTTTTAAGTTACAGGAGCAATCCCCACTGCGGCGGGCAAGGGGTTTATATTAAAAACTTGAGCAGGGCGCTCAAAGGACTGGGTCATCATGTGGAAGTGGTTTCTGGACCACCCGACCCGCATCTTGATGAGGATATTAATCTGTTTAGAATTCCAGGCCTTGACCTTTATAATCCTGATGACCTGTTCAGGGTGCCCACTTTAAAGGAACTTTCAGATCCCGTTAACCTTATTGAATGGCTGGGAGTTTCCACCATGGGGTTTCCTGAACCGTTTACCTTTGGACTCAGGGCTTATAGATTCTTAAGAAATAAGATTCGCAAATACGATATCGTGCACGACAACCAGAGCCTTTCATACGGTATCCGGGCAATTAATAAATATATTCCTACCATTGCTACTATCCATCATCCCATTACAGTCGACAGGGTTGTTGCCGTAAAAACTGCTTCCTCTTTTTGGCAAAAGATAAAACAGATTCGATGGTATTCTTTTATTGGTATGCAGAAAAGGGTTTCCCGAACACTTTCTCACATTATCACAGTTTCAAAATGCGCAAGAGATGATATCAGCAGAGATTTTAAGATACCGCTTAAACGGTTCAGAATTATACCCAATGGTATCAATACAGACCTTTTTTGTCCTGTTCCTGAAATCAAGAGGGAAAGAAATCGCATCATTGTTACAAACAGCGCGGATATGCCCTTAAAGGGGCTGGATTACTTTCTGAAGGCTGTGGCTGAAATATCCAAAACACGCAGCAAGATCAGGCTTATCGTTGTCGGGACTCCAAAAAAAAACGGCGGCATCGAAAAACTTATAAGAGAGCTGGGTATAGGGAAATTTATCACATTTACAGGCCGGATCAGCAACGATGAGTTCGTTCGACAATATGCAAAGGCCTTTGTTGCGGTTGTTCCATCCGTGTATGAGGGGTTCGGCCTCCCTGCCGGCGAGGCCATGGCATGCGGTCTTCCGGTGATAAGCACCACAGGCGGTGCATTATCTGAAGTGGTTGGGGATGCCGGCATCCTGGTCCCGCCTGCTGATTCTCAGGCCCTTGCCGGAGCTGTCACAGCGATTCTCGACAATCCTGAGCAGGCAGAAAAAATGGGACGTGCCGGATATAAAAGGGTGCACAAACTCTTTACCTGGAAAAGAGCGGCTGAAATGACTGTTGAGGCATACAGGGAGACTATCAGTGATTACCGTCGACTTTAACAGGCTTTGTATGTCTGGTCCCGGCCGTTTGCCCGGCTATCGGATCCTGGATATAGGCTGCGGATCGGGACGCCACACCTGTGCTGCTTTTCGATTCAAAAAAGTGGTTGCAATGGGAGTAGACATTAACTTTGATGATGCTTTCGAGGCTAAAAACAGACTGAAATACCATGAGAAACTCGGAGACCATGGCGCCGGGGTGTGGGGAATTTCTGTTGCCGACACACTTGATCTGCCTTTTAAAGACAATTTTTTCGATCTTGTCATTTGCTCAGAGGTTCTGGAACATATCCATGACCAAAAGGCCGCTGTTTCTGAGATCGTCAGGGTCTTAAAACCCGGCAAGAACCTTGTTGTCAGCGTCCCAAGATACCTTCCGGAACGGATCTGCTGGGCCCTTTCTAAAAATTACCACAATGCCAACAACGGACATATCCGCATATATAAAAAGAAAGAGCTTATCGATCTTCTGGAAAACGCAGGCATAAAAAAATGGGGAGTCCATTTTGCCCACAGCCTCCACACACCTTACTGGTGGCTGAAATGCATTGTCGGACCGTCACGTGAAGATTGTCGGTTTGTAAATCTATATCACAGCTTTTTAGTCTGGGACATGATGAAGCGTCCCTGGATTACCCGCTTTCTGGACAATCTGCTTAATCCTATCATGGGGAAAAGCATTGTACTTTACTTTAGGAAAGATAATCATAAAACCTTATAGCGAAAGCACGAAAATACCCCAGTACGAGCTGCCGGACCTACCCCAGTACCATCTTCTGGAGCTACGGGGCAGGCGGGGACACGAAAATTATTTCGTGTTTTCGTGATTATCTTAAATTTACGAGTTCGTCAAAATTAATAGGGTAGGGTAATAACTATTTTGGAAGGTTTTTAGGAATGTCTTCGAAGGTGCGCCGCTTAAGCACCCCCAAAGTCTTGATCATGGAAAGTTCCCTGAAAAGGCCGGATGCAACGGCCAGTTTGTAGACATGATACGGTGCCTGACCGCCCTTTTCAGGGTTTTTAAAAATATCGTGGATCAGCAGATACCCATCGGGCATGATGTGTCCGGCCCAAGCGTTGTAATCTGTGTATGCCGCTTCGTATGAGTGACCGCCGTCAATAAAAACCAGGCTTAGGGGTGTTGCCCATAGGCGCGCAGCAACACCAGATCTGCATACCATGGGAACAACCGTATCATCGAGACCGGCCATTTCGATTGACTTTCTAAATTCTTTCAATGTGTCTACACGGCCGGACTCAGGGTCAAAAAGTTCGGTGTCAAAATACTCTTCCCCGGGTTGCTGTTCTTCAGAACCCCTGTGATGATCAATTGAAAAGAGAATACCGTTGTTTTCCTTACAGGCTGTACCAAGATAGATTGTAGATTTGCCGCAGTAACTCCCGATTTCCAGGCAGGGCCCCAGCCTGCTGGCCTCCAGTGCGATTTCATAAAGGCCTCTGCCTTCCAGGGAATCCAGAAAGCCCTTTACGCTATTTAACAGTTTTTCATCAGGTTCCATTTCAATAACTTCTCAATAAGTGATGGGGAATAAGATGATAAAGGGCTCCAGAATTTATTGAGAAGTTACTCATTTCAACGCTTTATCATGGAATCTCATCATATCCTTTAACTAGAACATCCCTTGGTTTGGCGCCGTCTGAAGGGCCGACTATTCCTTCTTTCTCCATCATTTCGATAATACGGGCGGCCCTGTTATAGCCTATGCGCAAATGACGCTGAATCATCGATATTGATGCCTGCCTTGTCTTGGTAATGAGAGCTAGTGCATCATCATATCTTTCGTCATATTCCTCTGCATCAAATGCATCCTTTTCCTTTGCAAGTGCTTTAACAACAGCGTTATCGTATTCCGGTGTTTTCTGGCTTTTCAAAAATTTCGTGATCCTTGCAAGCTCTGCCTCTGAAATATATGCCCCATGGATACGCTGAAGCTTGGAAGTACCCGGAGGCAAAAAAAGCATATCCCCGTTGCCAAGAAGGTTTTCTGCTCCACTGGTATCGATGATTGTCCTTGAATCGGTCCTGGAAGAAACCTGGAAAGTGAGACGGGTCGGGAAATTTGCCTTGATGATTCCGGTCAGCACATCCACCGAAGGCCTCTGGGTTGCAAGTATCAAATGTATACCGGCAGCCCTAGCCATCTGGGCAAGACGCGTCAAGGCAACCTCCACGTCCCGTGAAGCAGCTATCATAAGATCGGCAAGCTCATCAATAACCAGAACAATATACGGCAGTTTTTCCCAGGCCTCTCCTTCCGCCGTCTTGCCTTCCTTATCTATTCTCTGGTTGTACTGTCTTATGTGCCTGGCTTTCCTTTCCGAAAGCAATTCATATCTTTTCTCCATTTCCTTTACTGCCCAGAAAAGAGCGTTGGTCGCTTTTTTTACATCTGTCACTACAGGGGTAATAAGGTGTGGTATCCCGTCATAATTTGAAAGTTCGATCCTTTTTGGGTCGATCATGATGAGCTTTACTTCATCAGGCGTCGATTTGTATAACAGGCTGCAAATCATGGCATTTAAAGCCACGCTTTTGCCGGTTCCGGTGGCGCCTGCAATTAAAAGATGGGGCATCTTGTCGAGTTCTGCCACCACGGGATTCCCTATGATGTCCTTGCCGAGACAGATAGTAAGCTTTGACTTCGATCTTTCAAAAACGCTGGAGGCCACAACCTCTTTGAATCTTACAAGCGCCCTGGATGCATTCGGGATCTCAATTCCGATCGCAGCTTTTCCCGGAATCGGCGCTACAATCCTGATACTTATCGCCCGGAGCGCAAGGGCAAGATCGTCTGTAAGAGTAACTATTTTATTAATCTTTATGCCAGGGGCAGGTTCATATTCAAAGGTTGTAATGACAGGACCGGGCGATACCGCAACAACCTCCCCCTTGACGCCAAAGTCCTCAAGCTTTTTTTCTAGCAGTTTCGACTGCATTCGCAAATTTTCATTATCAGCAGAAGAAGGTCTCATCTTGACATCATCCAGAAGATTTACAGAAGGCAGGTGAAATCTTTTTTCAGGATGCATGAACTCGAAAGCCTCCTGCCTTGGAACCGGAACTTCCTTGATCGGCTTAGGCCTGGGCGCCTTGATTTTTATTTCCCGTTCTTGCTTGACAGCCTGATCTTTTTTAATTTTTGAATGTTTTCTTGATTTTTTCCATTGTTCTTTCCACTTGACAATTAATGTTTGTATTCGATCCGCAGAAAAAATAATTGTTTTCCAACAGCGTTTTGACAACATTATCAGAGAGAAGCCTGTGGCCAGTATAAAACCGGTTAGCCATAAAAGGACCAGCATAATAGCGCCGCCTGTAACATTGGAATACTTTACGAGAAATGATTTTAACGGGATCCCTATAATACCGCCTGATGAAAATTTAGTTCCAAAAACAATAATGTGGTTTTGCTTAAGTGCCAGCAAGCTTCCTGTGGTCACCACCAGGAGAATTCCGCCGACAATGGTCAAAACAATTGCCTTGTCCGGGTGATTGCCAAAAAAATGGATGCTCGTAATAAGGAGTAAAATCGGAATCCAGAATGCGCCAAGCCCGAACAGTCCAATAAGAATACCCGACAGATGGGCTCCAAACAGACCAAACAGGTTGTGAATATGGCCTGCGGCTTTTGCGTTGTGGATTGAAGGGTCGGCCGGGCTGTATGACATAAGACTGATAAGCGTTAGAATAACGAAAAAAAACAGAAAAATTCCAATAAGTTCTTTACGCATAGTTTTTCACTTCAATTGTCAATCGTTAATTCCTAAACTTCTATAATAAATGGTAGTATAACCGGACGGCGCTTTATGGTAAAGGAAAAATATTTCCTCAGGGCGCTTTGCGTCTTTGATCGGATCTTGTTGACACGGTCCGGCACCTCAGGACCCACCTCCTCTATAATTTCAAGGACAACACACTTTGCGTCTTCCAAAAGATGTCCTGTTTCGGTCTCGAACACAAAGCCGCGAGATACTATTTCCGGCCCGTACACCACAATTCCTGTCTCCTCGTCAATAGCCATGTTAACCACAACAAAGCCGTCTTCTGACAGATCACGTCTCTCTTTGAGCACACTTCTCCCGACGTCTCCAATACCTTTACCGTCTATGAGCACACGGCCTGTTAAAACACTGTCTTGAATTCTGCCACCATTTTCATCAAATTCAATTATCTGACCGTTTTCAGCAAGAAGGACATTTTCCTTTGATATACCGACCTGCTCGGCCAGACGGGCATGGAGAATCAGATGCCGGTATTCACCGTGTATCGGTATAAAATATTTGGGCTTGGTCATGTTGATCATCAGCTTTAATTCTTCCTGAAAAGCATGGCCTGATACGTGAATCGCCGATATCTTTTCATAAATAACATCGGCCCCTAGTCTGTAAAGAGCATTGATAATCTTGGCAATGGCTTTTTCATTACCAGGTATAAATTTCGAGGAAAAAATAACCGTGTCCTCTTTTTTAATCTTTATCTGCTTATGATGCCCAGCAGCCATGCGGGCAAGGGATGCCATGGGTTCTCCCTGACTGCCGGTGGTTATTATTACGATCTCGTCATCCGGGAAGTCATTGACCTGTTCGACATCTATCTCCATCCCTTCAGGAATATTTATATATCCAAGCTCTTTTGCAATATTAACACTGGTTTCTATGCTGCGGCCGTTGAAAATGGCTTTTCTGTTGGTTGCCTGTGCAATATCAATGACCTGTTGTATCCGGGAAATATTGGAGGCAAAAAGTCCGACAATGATCCGTCCTCTCCTCCCAGTAGCAATCCTTGCCAATGTTTCACCAATCTCCTGATCGGAGATGGTATATCCTTCCTTTTCCACATTTGTGGAGTCTGACAACAGGGCAAGAACACCTTCCTCGCCGCACAGGGCAAACTTGTTTACGTCGGTTATCTTACCGTCAACGGAAGTGTGGCTGATTTTAAAATCGCCTGTATGAACAACAAGCCCAAGAGGCGTTCTTACGGCAA
The DNA here is from genome assembly GCA_030604635.1 of Desulfobacteraceae bacterium. Lineage (GTDB taxonomy): Bacteria > Desulfobacterota > Desulfobacteria > Desulfobacterales > UBA11574 > JAUVVL01. The sequence goes on along the minus strand of JAUVVL010000080.1, from coordinate 5,189 downwards.
TGGCTACACCATCCACGGCACTGTGACTGACACGGATAAACTCAAGTTCAAAAGCGCCTAATTTAAGTTTTTCCATTGGAGAAATTGCATGCAGTGAAACTGATGAAAAATGACCTTGCTCTTCAAGTTTATTCCGCACGACCTCCAGCGTAAAAGGGGTCCCGAAAATCGGCACATTTATCTCTTTCAGCAGATAAGGGAGTGCCCCGATATGGTCTTCGTGGGCATGTGTTAACACAATCCCTAATATATTTGGGCTTTTCTGTTTTATATAACTCATATCAGGGATTACATAATCGACACCCAGCATATAATCTTCAGGGAACATAAGCCCGGAATCAACAATAAAAGACGAATCTCCATATTCGAAAACCATCATGTTAAGGCCGATTTCTCCCAGCCCGCCCAGGGGTATTATCTTTAACATAAGGACCTGTCTTTATTGACTTTTTCAAAGGACTCAATCAAGACATTTCTGACTTTTTCCATAAGATCTTCCTTGGTTTTCCTGGTGTAATCCGAAGATTTGATCGGCTTTACGATTTCAAGAACAACATTTCCGGGTTTAACCAGGACTCGTTTTTTTGGCATGATCGGCCATGTTCCATGAATTATAACAGGAATAATTGGAACACCGGAATCAACCGCCAAAACAAATCCTCCTTTTTTAAATGGTTGGATATTGCAATCCTGACTGCGGGTGCCTTCGGGAAAGATTAAGACAGATACTCCATCTCTGATATTTTTTGCCGCCCTTTTGAGACTTTGTACGGCAGACCTAAAATTTGAACGATCGATACTTATATAGCCTGCCCTTTGCATGGCATAACCGAAAAGGGGTATTTTAAAAAGTTCAGCCTTTGCAAGCCATCTGAACTGAACAGGAAGATATGCCAGGAGAACAGGTATGTCAAAATTGCTTAAATGGTTGGACATGTAAATGTAAGATCCGGCAGAATCAATGTTGGAATGGCCTTTTACCGTAACCTTGATGCCGCTGGCAACAAGTATGCATTTTGCCCAAATTCTTGCGACTATATGCGGCAGATCGCCACTTTTGCTGGTAAAAGAGACAAATATTGCCAGGATAGCGAAAAAACCTGTTACTAGCAGAGTCCATAAAATAAGCAAAAGGGTTCGTATCATAGATCGATTCCGGATTTTCAAACACGACATCCTGCTAAATTTTGATCTCAAGTTTTTCAAAAATTAAGTCGGCAAACTCTATGATCCAATTGCGCTGTGTTTCAGTTGCATAGCCCATACAGCTGCATCGTACTCTATTTATGGTGCGCACCAGCAGCTCAAAGGACATAAGGTTTGGTTCAAGATCAACGGCAAAATAAAATGGCTGGCAGTTTGTATGCTCAGCCTGAACTTTGGTAAGGATCTTCTGATCAAGCGGTATCCAGTAAATTCCAGCCACCTTTGAGGAACTATAGTTTTCCTCCATGTAAGCCTTGATCGCTTCGTAATCTTTGGGTCTTAGCTCATCAATAATATATTGTTTCATGTAAAATACAGTTATCACAGTTTGTTGTGCCGCACAAGTTGTATATTCGCCTATTCGCCATCATACCACCAACTTAAAATGTCAAAAACTATATAGTATCTTGATTCACTGTTGTCCAAAATAGACAATTGGTGTTTATGAAACAGACTGTAAATATAGATCAAAATGGTATTTACCCAGCTAGGGACCTTCAAGCAGTTTTATTATGATCGTCTTTAAACTCACAGCTCATTTCATAAAAATTAAATTATCTTGGACACTGATGATCTTGATTATATAAACAGGTGTCGTTACAATATAGTATGATATCATTAAATACTTACTTAATAGCCTACATCGGCATCTATCTCGTCAGTTTTGCTCTATATCTGGCCGTTGGCCTAATTAATTTCAGATATCTCGAGAAGCATGGACAAAAGGTACCCGTTGCTTTTGAGGGCATGATAGATGAGAAAGAATTAAAAAAGATCAGTCTGTACACTACAGATAACATTCGTTTTAAGCTTGTTCAGACCAGCGTCGGCAAAATTCTTTTTCTTTATATAATCCTTTCCGGCATACTACCCTGGCTTGCTGAATCTCTGGCGCAAGTAAATTTTTTACTGGCCGGCCTGATCTTTTTTGCCGCTTTAGGTTTCGTGGCGGCAACTGTTGACCTCCCTTTCGATTATTATCACAGTTTCGTTCTCGAAGATAGATACGGCTTTAACACAAAAACTCTAAAAATCTGGTTTTCCGATCTGCTAAAGTCCATGCTTGTGATGATCGTTGTCGGGACTTTCCTTCTTTCCGCACTCCTGTTGATGTTAAGATACGCCGGAAAGACCTGGTGGATTTGGGCCTGGGCTGTTTTGCTCGGTTTCCAACTGCTCATGACGATTCTCTACCCCACGATCATTGCGCCGCTTTTTAACAAATTTACATTGCTTGAGGATTCCGACCTTAAAGTCGGGATAGAACGCCTGGCTGAAGGAGAAGATCTTAACGTTGAAGGCATATTCCAGATGGACGCAACCAGGAGAACACGACATACCAATGCGTATTTTTCAGGACTGGGAAAAGCCAAGCGGATTGTGCTGTTCGATTCTCTGATTCAGTCCCACAGCAAGGATGAAATCTTGGCGATTTTGGCCCATGAAATCGGACACCTTAAAAAAAATCACATCAAAAAGCATCTTGCCGTCATCAGCTTTGTGTCCCTGTTGCTTTTTTACCTGGCATCAAAACTATTAACATGGAATGTAATGTATGAAAGTTTCGGTTTCTCAAACATGCCTCTATACGCGGGTCTATTTTTGGTGGGCATTCTGTGGGAGCCTTTAGGCTTTTTTCTATCCCCCATGGGGATGGCGATTTCAAGACGATTTGAAAGGGAAGCGGATTTTTACTCTCTTCGGATTTTAAAGACCGCAAGACCCCTTTCGACGGCTCTGAAGAAAATGGCCAGAGAAAATCTTTCCAACCTCAGACCGCATCCTCTTTATGTCTGTTTCAACTATTCCCATCCACCATTGCTTGAAAGGATCGAGTATCTTGAGGCTAGTGACAAGTATCCGGCCAAAATCTACGGGCCGGGTCCGGGGTAATCTTTTGGAATGTAAAACAGCCTTATCTACCGCAGCATTTTTTATATTTATTTCCGCTTCCACACGGGCAGGGCTCATTGCGTCCGACTTTCTTTTCGGCTATCTTTGGTTTTGATGGATTCAATAATATTTCTAAATTAGTAATATCCTCTGGTTTATCCGGTTCCAATCCAATTGTATATTTCCAACCGTTTTTTTCAAATATTGATGCTACTTCTTTCAACCTTTCTTTTGTTTGTACATTAACAACAGCGGGCTTTTTTTCAGTACCTAGTTTTGCTGTCTTTACACCATCAAAAATTTTTTCCATCTTTTCACCATTAATAATTGTTATTGGATTCATCTACCGCACTAGTGTCCATCCAGAAACAGCATCTTTCGTCCCAATACTGCGTTCTCGGATTTTTTCGATCCTCGACGTAGGCGCACTACGTCTGTCGAAGATCCCGTGATCTTTTCGGGCCGGTCGAAAAAATCCTGCGGCCTTGTCTTGAACCAAAATCTAATATTTCTGGATGGACACTAACGAAAAGTTGGCCATGTACTATTTTTTGGGGAAATACTTAACACCTGCGATATTCTTAAAATCAGAATCCTGAGTCCAGATTGCGGCATCGAATGCCTTCGCTGTTGCGAGAATAACACTGTCTGCCATTGGGAGACCATGTTCCAGGCTTATTTTTGAGGCTGCAATCGCCAGCGTGACTGTTAGATCCACAACTGTTCCTTTCTGCATGGCAGCGGCTGCTTGAAGTGCTTCATTCTCACTTGTTTCCCGGAGAACGACCTTGAAGACCTCATATATCGTTATCGATGGTACAACAAGCGAAACCGTATCTTTCAAAGGGGTTAGGAAACGCTCTGCATTCGGTTCGTCTGCGAAGTATGCAAGCCAGACTGAAGAATCGACGATATTCATACTCTATCTTCCTCTCTTTCGAATTCCGTATTTATGCCTTTGAGGAATCCGCGAAGCTCTGCAATATCTCGTTCAGGAATAAACTCGATGCGTCCGTTATATTCGATAACTTGCATTTTTTGACCAGGCCGAAGCTGCAACGCCTCCCTTACTGACTTTGGTATAACGACTTGGTATTTTGGTGATACAGTGACTGTTTGCATGGCCAAACCTCCATCGATATTATTTTGTATTACAATATCATAATCGATGTAGTTTTGTCAATATTTTTAATGGCCAATGCCGGGTTCAGGACTTCCGGGACCCCTAATATTATAAGTTTCCTATCATATTAGGAACGAATGTTATAATATTAGGGTGTCCCGGAAGTCCCCGCGTCTGGTTGACGGCCTTGAACACCTGGCACGACGTATCCATCCTGAATTATTCGGACCTGAACTTTTCGGAAAAGGTAATTAAATTAAATTTGGAGGTTGCAAGTGGAAGCCTCCAGCTCGCCTGAAGGGTAAAAATTGATGAGATAAAATCGATCATTATCCTTTATAACAAATCCAGAGGTCTTTTAACTGAATCGATATCATTTTTCATGACATGGGTATAAATTTCTGTGGTTTTCACATCGGCATGACCCATAAGTTTTTGAACAATACGGATATTGGTACCGTTTTCAAGTAAATGGGTAGCAAAGCAGTGACGAAAAGTATGGCAACCGGCCTTTTTGTGAATTTTGGCCTGGTTTAAAGCAAGTTTGACCGCGTTGGGGCTATACCATCTCCCAATTCAATATCAAGAACTCTTTTGTATAAAAATATTAATGCATTCAGTGCCTGTTTCTGGGTTGCTGCAGCAACATTCTTCTTTTCTGAAAGGTAGCTCAAAAACCTCTCAACTTCGTTTTTACCCATATCTTTCGGATGTGTTTTGCCGTCATAAAATTTTATATACTGTAATATCCAGGAGCAGTAAGACTGTTCTGTCCTGTATGCATAGTGATAATATCGTAGAACTTCATGAACTTGATCCATTAAACGATATTCTGGATTCGGTTTAAATTTTACCTTGCTTTCCATCTGCTTATTATATTATGAAGTTAGAGTGGAAAATAATCCTATATAAACGAGTTAAAAAATTCAAGAAAAATATTTCCGAAACTTAAACCTAATATTCAAAT
>JAUVVL010000316.1 GCA_030604635.1 Desulfobacteraceae bacterium | reverse complement strand
TTACGGTTGAATTACTAGGCTGGAAAATCCGGCCGTTTATTTGCTATGATTTACGCTTTCCGGTCTGGACGCGAAATATCGCAAACCAATATGATGCGGCCATTTTTATCGCCAACTGGCCTGAAAGGCGCTCATGGCATTGGAAATTGCTGCTTCAGGCCCGTGCCATTGAAAACCAGTGTTATGTTATCGGAGTCAATCGAGTAGGGACCGACGGCATTGGCCACCCTTATAGCGGTGATTCTTCGATAATCGATCCCTGGGGTAGCATTCTTTTCCAAAAGCGCGACCAGGCGTGCACGCATACTGCCGAGCTATCCTATGATGTGCTGCAAACGTCCCGAGAATCCTTTCCGGTCTGGATGGATGCGGATAATGATTTGATTAGTTCATGATAAATGCGGGCTAGCTTTTACATGCGCAACCAAAGTGATATTTTGATTGGTTTCAAACTGTAACCACCACATTGAAGTCATCCGTATCGTAAGCTTGAAAATTAAGGAACAGAAAAAATCGTTTTAACAGCATAAGAAATTCTCTTTACTTTATTTTTACTTTAGAAAAATGAAGTTTAAGTCTGTCGCTCAAGTTGCATAATTCATTTCGAGTTGATCTTGGCAGCCATCTTGGCATTGAATTTAGCAGCATCGATTATGAACCTGTCGTGGGTTCCTTCAGATATTTTATCAATGCCGTCATCGGCAACTATTGAAAAGACAAGTTTCCGGTCTTCCACCTCTTCCAATTTAACATTTACTGTAATGGTCAAGCCGGGGGGTGTAGCAGCTATGTGGCTTAATTTCAAACCGATACCGACCGTTTGCTCACGGGGCCAGTCTATATGAGGATTAATGGCTTGGATACATGTCCATTCAAACAATCCCACCATAAACCCGGTGGCTAAAACTTTCGGCATAGCTTGAAACTCGGGTGATTCAGGATAAAGATGAGGCACGGTTTTGTTTTCTGGAACCTTGAATTTAAATCCAAAGGTTAAACCAGGTTGCAAAGAATTTTTCATGGTTCACCTCCATCGGTAGATTTTCATTGTTTATCATTATTATTTCTGTTAAATGTATGTTAGTCAAATTAATTGTTTTAATGAATCTAATTAGTGGAACTTATTTAAAATGGAATGGCAACAGATTATAGGGTTTTACTATGTGGCTAAGCTGGGCGGCTTTACAAAAGCTGTAAATGCCACATTCCGGACCCAGTCTGCTATTAGTCAACAGATTAAGAATCTTGAAGAAGAATTAGGATGTCAGCTCTTGGAAAGGATAGGCAAGCGCAAATTGCGTCTAACTTCTGCTGGTGAAAGGTTCTTTAAATTTTCAGAGACAATTCTGGAAAGATACGATTCCCTTACTGAAGAACTCAACGAGTTGAAAGGTTTGCAAATTGGTCGTTTGAGAATTGCCGCACCTTTTACAACTCTCTACCATTTATTCCCGTTTGCGCTAAAAAGTTATATCAAACAATTTCCAAATGTTGAGCTGACCATACTCGATCGGTCACAGCAAGACATTCTTGATCTTATAAAAAATGGGGATATCGATTTGGGTCTCGTGCTGGAATCAAATGTCCCAAAAAATCTTACAGCACTTCGTTGGAAGAAGGTAGGAACCGTTGTGATGACACCCATAGGCCATCCCTTGGCCAAAGCTAAAAGAGTCACACTAAAACAAATTGGAAAATATCCTCTGATTTTACCCCCCATAAATTTAAAATACCGCAGTAATTTAGAAGAGAGGTTTCAAAAACTTGGTGTTGACTACCACATCATCATGGAATCTTCTAATGTTGAGTTAAGTTCCCTGTATGTCGAGATGGGACTCGGTATATCTTTTGCTACTGTAGTGAAGGACTTGCCGGAATTGAAAAAAAGAAAGTTGGAGTTTTTACCAATGGATCATTTATTTAAACCAAACTATATAGTGGTGGTTATGAGGAAGGATAAGACCCTGATTTCATACAAGAACGCCTTTATTAAAATTCTATTTGAAGAAGCGCTCTCTAATAATTTTGCATTAATTGAGTCGTCTCAATAGCTTTCTTGCATTTGTAAATCCACCTATTTTCAGAAACATCTATTTCATAACATTAAAGCAAAAATACTTTTCAAGGAAACCTTTTTTTAATCAGACAGCTTGCCAAGAGCACATAAATAGGTCAACCTGAGATACGTTGGAGAAATCCAAACTATTGGAGCAGATCAGATTCGTGTGGTTTCCATTACATATCACCACATCAAGATATTTGGGGGGTTGGGAGAGAAATCCCAACCCCTTTTCAGCTTATGGTTGTAATTCTTTCGCAGCGAACCAATACGCAGAAACTGCACAAAGTTTCGCATTTTCAGTTTAGGAAAAACCTATATCAAAAAACTGAGTTGTACGAAATCTAATAATTTTTTTGTTGAATATTCAATTGGATATGCTATTGGAAAGGGTGAGGTTATTACGCGGTTTGAATAATCGCTGCACAAATCTTGCTTATATTCATTTTTTCTAAAAGCTGAAATTCTTTCGAAGCGAATCAATATCTAATGTTCGCTGCCTGAGATTTAAAAAATCTATCCCTTGACAATGTTCACATATTTGTTTACCTTATAATTATGAAAACAATCTCATTCTATCGTACTGCGTCAGGCAAGTGTCCTGTAAAAGAGCACCTTGATAGCCTGACTGACGTACAGGCAACCAAAATAGCATGGGTATTGAAATTGATTCGCGAGCTTGATCAGATTCCGTCTAAATACTTCAAGAAACTGGTCAAGACAAACGATATTTGGGAAGCCAGAGTTGATGTTGGAAGAAACACTTTCCGTCTCCTTGGTTTTTTCATGGTCGAGAGTTGATCATACTGACCAACTCTTTCCAAAAGAAGAGCCAGAAAACTCCTTTAAAGGAGATTAGACTGGCAGAAAAGCGGAAGAAAGAATATTTGAGCAGGAGGTAGACAGATGGACGATCTGGATAAATATATTGAAACAAGAAAGAAGCTGAGCCCAAAATTTGCAAAAAATTTTGACAAAGGATATGAGCAATTCAAAATTGGTATTCTCCTGAAGCAGGCTCGTCTTGAAGCAGGCCTTACCCAAGAACAGGTGGCGAATAAATTGCGTACCAAGAAATCCGCCATCTCCAGGATTGAAAATCATGCTGAAGACATCCGCCTCTCCACGTTGGCAAATTATGCTCAAGCCGTAGGTAAACAACTCCATCTCGAAGTAGCCTAAGAGCAGCGAACAAGGGCATTGAGATGGACAGGGAAAAGCCGGCACGTTTTATACCTTTAGCTGAAGCCTTCCCAAAACTACCAGTTTCCGGATTACCGCATCGACTGGGATGATGTTAAACAGGCCATATCATCAAAGACAAGGCTTATTATTCTGAATTCACCCCATAACCCCACCGGCGCGGTGTTATCGGGTGAAGACATTGCCGCATTGAAAAGCATAGTGCGAAATACCAATGTGCTGATTTTGAGCGACGAGGTTTATGAGCATATTATTTTCGACGGGTTGAAGCATGAGAGCATATCACGATATCCTGAACTGGCGGAAAGAAGTTTTGTGATCAGCTCCTTTGGAAAGACCTA
>JAUVVL010000213.1 GCA_030604635.1 Desulfobacteraceae bacterium | reverse complement strand
ATGGAATAGTGGAATAATGGAATATGGAACCACAAAAAATGTAGCATCACCTACAATTTTTGTAGGTATGGCTATAATTGTCATTAGATTTAAATAGTTATATAAAAAGCCTTTATCCATTGAACCCATCATTCCATCATTCCAGTATTCCAGTTATGAGCGAAGCGAACTAAGTTCGTAACATTAATCATAAATCAGCATTTGGCGGAGAGGGTGGGATTCGAACCCACGATCCCGTTGTTAGCAGGATACCGCTTTTCGAGAGCGGGGCCTTAAGCCGCTCGGCCACCTCTCCTATCCCGGATTTTTAACGAGTATGATTCGTTCATTATGAGAAATTCGGGCCACACCTTCAAGCGCTGAGGTGCAGGTAAATTCAGTATACTTATTTGATATGACCTGTCAATGATCTTCTTTAACCCGAAATTTTATAAAAATATTATCTGGATTTTGGACAAAAATGCCTTGCAAATGAATCCCGCTTTAAGCGGGATGAGAAATCCAGGTTAAATGATTTTATCACTTGAACAACATGTTTCTTTATAGTATCAGTTGCCCACATTGAATAATTACTAAGTACATGTATTCATAAATACGATCACGTATTTATAATTTGGTTTATTCATTCTATGTATGCAAAAGTGTAAAGTGCCTAACCTGTCGAGAGCTTGTCGAGAGCCTCAAAGCCGAACGGCCTCTGGTCGAACGAAGTGAACTAAAGTGCCTAAAGTTATGGTATTCTGCCAATTTGATTATAATTGGCCTCGCCGTAGGCGAGTTCCTCAACCCTGGCCCAGACCGATCACCAATACTCTATACTCTAAAAGTCAGGTCTGGAATGATGCATAGCCTACATCAATAAATATGAACGAGTCGCACCAGGGCGGGCTTTAGCTCACTTTAGGCACTTCAAACTTCAAACTTTTAGAATTCAACTTATACGGGATAGTTGTCTTGATAAAAACACGTAATCAAATTTACGAATTAGAGCACTAAGAAGGAATTTAAAAGCATGGCAAAAATCATACCTTTCAGGGGAATACTCTATAATCCGCAAAAAATTGAAGATCTGGCAGATATTATTGCCCCCCCCTTTGATATTATCTCCGAGGAGGAACAGGAAAAATATCATGAATGTCATCCGCAGAACATGATTTGGCTCACACTGGGCAGGATAACGCCAAACGACACGAGCAACAACAATTGTTACACAAGGGCGGCAGGCTGCTTGAAAAAGTGGCTTTCAGAAAACATTCTGGAACGGGACGAAACACCGGCTTTTTATTTAACAACTCATGAATTCTCCCTTGAAAACAAGTCTATTACACGTTACGGCCTCATCGCTCTGGTGGGCCTTGAGCCTTTTGAAAAGGGTGTCGTGCTTCCTCATGAGAGGACCTTTTCCAACATAAGAGCTAAAAGGCTTGAGCTTATTAAAGCGTGCAAAACCAATCTCAGTGCGATATTTTCTTTGTATTCCGATAATGAAAACCGGATTCTCGATACTTTAAAAGATGCTGTTTCCAGCAAAGCACCGGATATCGATTTTGCTGATAACAATGGCAATAAACACTGTCTGTGGCGTATCACCGATAAGGCTGTGTTCCGGTACGTTTCTGAAGCCATGAATGATAAAACCATTTTTATCGCTGATGGGCATCACCGTTACGAAACAGCCCTTAACTACAGAGACTGGTCATCGACCACCAGTCCCGAATTTAATAGTGCACATCCAGCCAACTATGTAATGATGTACCTTTGCAGTATGGAAGATCCGGGACTTGTCATTCTTCCTGCGCACCGCATGCTTAACGAGGTTCCTGCTTCGTCAAGGGCGTCTCTGATCCAGAAAGCCGCTGATTATTTTGATATAACTACATTCTCCTTTAAAGGGCCTGGGCGTGAGAAAGTGCGGGATGAATTCATCTTTGCGCTTAAATCAAATACTTCAAAAAACAGTATCGGGATATTTATAAAAGACCGCCCGGAACTTTACCTGCTGATACTGAAGCCGGGCGTCATGGAACAGATGTTCGGGAATGAACTTCCAGAGTCACTCAGAAGTATTGATGTGACAGTGCTGACCCGTCTTATTTTTATGGAGATCCTTGGTTTTGATAATGCTCGGCTTGATAATGAAGAGCTTATCGCCTATTCGAGCATAGCCGAAGAGGCCATTGATGCGGTTGCAGCAGGCAAACATGATATTTGTTTTATTCTGAATCCGACAAAAATCGAACAGATGCGCAGGATAGCCGAAGACGGCCTGATTATGCCCAGAAAAGCAACCTATTTTTTCCCCAAGGCAATAACAGGTCAGGTCATGAATAAACTAAGCTGATTTGTCCGGTTTAGGGTTTAAACATTTCCTGAACCTCATCTGTATAAGAACCGTCTTTGCGATAGATTATTAGAGGTGATCCGATTTTAAGCCCCGGACGCCCTCCTTTTTTCCCTTCCACCAGAATCAGTTTTGCCTCCGTGTGTCTGCCGGAATGGATTGTGCGAAGAGACTTCGGTTCTAGACCGGCAGACCGCATTTGTATCAGAATATCAGCCATACGTTCAGCCGGATAAACCGTTACAAACCGTCCTGAAGCCCGCAGCATGCGCTGGGCAGTTTCCACAACGTCGGAAAGGGTGGCCTTAATTTCGTGCCTTGCAACCGCCCGTTGCTGATCCGGGTTTATCCTTCCAGATTCAGCTTTCCTATAGGGAGGGTTACTAACAATCAGATCCACCGGCCCGGATATCATATTATGTTTCAGCTTTTTCATATCCATGCAATGGATAGTAATTCGATTCTCCAGACGATTTTCTTCGACATTGATGGTGGCGAGGTCGGCAAGTTGTTGCTGCACCTCAATACCATAAACTTTTATTCTCGGATGACGGTATGCCAGTATCAGGGGGATGATGCCACAGCCTGTCCCCAGATCAAGAACCGTATCGTCCGGACGCGGTATGGTTTGACCGGCTATTAAAACAGCATCAATGGAAAAGCGGTAGCCGGCCCGGTTCTGCTTAACCTGGATACGGCCGTTAAAGAAAGTGTCTGTGGTCAAAGGATTCATTTATTATACCGGTCCGATCTTGAATTTTATTTCTTCAACCAGCGCTTTTCCCAGCGCGGCATTGATTTTTTTGATAATATCTTTTTTTAAAAATTGAAGCTCATGCATCCATGTCGAACTGACAACATTTACAAGAAGGAGTTTTCCCTTGAATGCCTCTGGCCGGGCATTTTTCGCTATGGCCTCTCCTACGGCGCTATCCCACAGGCTCCAAACCTGTGTCAGATCTTCATCAAACTCATGGCGATGGGTCTTTAAGACTTTATTTATGACACTTCCGATGTGGACAACTTCGTTTTTTCTTTTTTTCATAATCAAAAAACTATAAAGTGATAGCTATCGTTGTCAAGAAAAACTCTTACATTTGTTTTTACTTGACTTGCTGGCCAGTAACTTGGATAATAGAAAATATGGGAAAATAAATCGTAACTATTCAGCCACTAAAACACAAAGGAAATAAAAAAATATATCAATTTTACACTCTTATCTGAAAGAAAAGAATGCATTGCAAAAAAAAAGTAGAACAATAATATTCAATAATCTTGGTGTCTTTGTGCCTTGGTGGCAAGATACCTGAGCAGTTACAATAAATCTAATAAACGGATCAAACTAAACTTACAGGATAAATGCTATGAACTGGGATTGGGAAAAACTTAAGGAACGGCAAGATCGAAAAGGCGGAAAAGGCATCCCCCCTCAGATGGGAGAATTTTTCGAAAAAATTAAGGAGCTCAAACTGCCGGGCGGACCGCTTATAATCATTATTGTTATATTGGCAATTTTTTTCGGCTATTCGACTATTTTTAAAATTGAATACGATGAGGTCGGCATAGTCCAGCGATTCGGGGAATATGTTCGTACCTGCCAGCCCGGCTTAAATTTCAAACTGCCGGCAGGAATTGAAAAATTGACAAAGGTCAGAGTGACATATATCTACAAGGAAGAGTTCGGCTTCCGATCCTCGCGGATAGATGCAAGAGATCGATTTTCATCCGAGAGTGAAAATATTAACGTATCCCTGATGCTTACCGGGGATCTGAATGTGGCCATTGTTCCATGGATAGTCCAATACCGGATAAAGGACCCTTTTAATTATCTATTCAAGGTTCAGGATATCCGAAAACTGCTCGTCGATATGTCCGAGGCGGCCATGCGTCTTGTTGTAGGTGACAGAAGTGTTAATGAGGTCATCAATAAAAGAAATGAAATAGCGGTTGAAGCCAGAGGCGTCCTGCAAAAAGAGATGGATAATGCTGAGTCCGGTATACATATCGTAACCATTGAAATGAAAAAGACCAATGTTCCCGGGCCTGTTCAACCGTCATTCAATGAGGTTAACCAGGCTATACAGGAAAAGGAGACTATGATTTATCAGGCCAAAGAGGATTATAACAAGGCAGTTCCCGCTGCAAGGGGAGAGGCGGAAAGGACCATCAAGGCAGCCGAAGGGTATGGCCTTGATCGCGTAAACCGGGCCAAGGGTGATGCTTCCAGATTTATGGCGATTTATACCGAGTACGCCAAGGCCAAGGACGTGACCAAAAGACGGTTATATCTAGAAATGCTGAGAGAACTTTTCCCCAAACTCGGAGAAAAATTTATTATTGATGCGGATCAAAAGAATCTTCTCCCTTTCCTTAATCTCGGCAAACAAAAAGGTGCAAAATAATGAAAACCAAAGGTATTATTTTAATTGCAATAATTATTGCAATTCTCATCGGTTTTTCCTCTGCATATATAGTAGATGAAACCGAACAGGTGGTTGTTACTCAATTAGGAAAAGTGGTGGGAACACCGAAAAAAGAACCGGGACTCTATTTCAGGATACCTTTTATCCAGACTCCCAACGCTTTACCCAAAAACCTTTTGGAGTGGGACGGTGATCCCGGACAGATACCCACTATGGAAAAAACCTATATTTGGGTTGACACTTTTGCCAGATGGAAAATAGTTGATCCGGTAAAATTCTTAGAGACGGTAAAAAGTTTGACCAGCGCTCGAGGACGGCTTGACGATATCATCGACCCTGCAGTAAGAAATTTTATCACTTCCTACAGGCTAATCGAAGCTGTCAGAACAACCAACAGGGAAATGGACATTGTCGAAATGGGCATGGATGCCAAAACTCAAGAAGATCACAAAACAACATATTCGATTTCAACAGGCAGGGATAAGATAACAAAGGGGATAATGGAACAGGCCATGCCCAAACTGGCAAAGTTTGGAATTGAACTGGTCGATGTTAAGATCAAGCGAATTAATTACGTGGAAGAAGTGAGAAAGTCCGTTTATGGTCGTATGATTGCAGAGCGAAGCCAGATTGCAGAAAAATTTAGATCCGAGGGCAAAGGTGAAGCCCGAAAGATTCTGGGCGAAAAAGAAAGAGATTTAAAGCTAATCACTTCCGAGGCTTACAGAAAGGCTCAGGAAATAAAAGGTAAGGCCGATGCCGAGGCGACAATATTATATGCCAAAGCCTATGGCATCGATCCTGAATTTTATTCATTCATTAGAACGCTTGAAATTTACAATCAGGCCCTCGATAAAGAAAGTTCGCTTTTACTTTCAACGGACTCGGAGTTCTTTAAATATTTAAAAGGTTATTCCTTTAAACCGTAAGATAAAAAAGCACCTATTACAATACAACATAGGTGCTTTTTAATAAAGGTCACAAAATAGAGCGATTAATTTATTTGCCCTTTCTTCTCTGATGACGTGTACGTGCCAAAAGTTTTCTGTGTTTATGCTTTCTCATTTTTTTTCTTCGCTTTTTTACAACACTACCCAACAGATCACCTCCAATCCTTATTTTTATTTTGATCTTGAAAACCTGGTCCTGTGGGCCAGGTCAGAGTTATCCGGCTCTGCCTGAAGAAACGCTGCAAGAGTTTGAAGTGAACTAAAGTTTAAAGTGACCTGCCCGCCAATGCTATCTGCTCTTAACTCTT
>JAUVVL010000287.1 GCA_030604635.1 Desulfobacteraceae bacterium | reverse complement strand
TTACCGTAGATGACGCAATGTTCGAAGTGAAGAATCTGTTGAGCCTGTTGGTAGTCAAACAGCCGTACTATGGCTTCGGAATGAATGTTGTGCCCAGAGCCAGATTCAACGATCGGCAACTGCATATCTCTTGTATCAATTCGGGGCTGTTTGAATCTGTTATCGGCGGGATAACCGCATTTACTATTGGCAATCGGATCGGCCAATACCGCACCGGTCGTCAACTGACTGTGGAGTTGGAAAGGCCTCTGACCATGCAAATTGACGGGAATGAAGGTTGGAACGCTGACGCCTTTACCTTCACAGTTCTCCCTAATGCGCTGAAGATCAAATGCTAATGTAATTCCGGAACTTCCATGGTCTCCTTCAAACACAGGCTGGACAGCAATGCGATAATCCCGCAGAAAAAGAGGGCCAGGAAGGCCTGCTGGTAACCGGCCAGTGTGAAGCTGCCCTGAGTCTGGGCATGTCTTTCAAGGATATAACCCAGCAAGATCTGAAATACGGCCCCGCCGGCAAAAGGAAAAATATTAACCAGTCCGGTTGCGGTTCCTGCGATCTGAACAGGAAAGAGTTCTTTGGTTGTTGTAAATCCGATAACCACCACCGCGCTGGAAAAGATTCCCAAACCCAGGCAGACCAGATATAGGCCTGCCAAGGGGATTCTGTCCGTGTAGAAGGCTAAAAGGGCCGTTAATAAAAGCAAGGCAATACTGGACAGTATTAGCACGGGTTTACGTGCTTTAAAGACGTTGTTGGAAAGGTAACTGAGAAAGGGGCTGCCGATAATTACTCCAATTGCCAGCATTGAAAGGATCTGGCCGGACTGGGCTTTGCTGAGTCCATAAATCTGCATTAGGTATGGCCCGCCCCAAAGGCCTCCGAAAGAGAAAAATACCGCACAGTCGAAGAAAAACCATGTTGCCACAGGCCAATATGCTGGGCAGGAGATGACTGTCTTGACTCCCTGTATCAGGCTGATGGTCGACTGGCTGACTTCGGTGGTTTCGGAAAGAGACGGCCAGCCCAGGTCAGCAGGACGGTCACGGACAAAACTCCAGACCAAAACAGCCAACACCAAAGTTATTATTCCCACGACGACAAATGACATGCGCCAGCCTATCCAGGAACTGATCAAGGCCAACGGTATGGTGGCGCTGAGCGACCCGATGCCGCCCATTGCCAATAGGATTCCCGTCATGAAGGCGAATTCCCGGGGCCGAAACCATTCTGAAAGCACCTTCATGGTGGGAACAAAAAGCATGGCAACTCCCAAGCCGGTCAAAGTCCGCCCCAGGATGGCCCAAGCAGCATTTGGGGCCAAACCAAGCATGACGCTTCCTAAAAATGCCACGCAAAAAAAGAGTGTGATGGTTTTGCGAGGGCCCCAGGAATCTGACAGGAGACCGGCGGGCAACTGCATGAGGGCATAAGGGTAAAAATAGGCCGAACCCAGAAAGCCGATCAAACTCCCACCGGCATTCAGATCTTGCATCATGTCCACAGCGACTACTGCCGGGCACATCCTATGAAAGTAAACCAGCACGTATGCAAGGGCCAGTGTCCAGAAAATGATCCAGCGGTAGCGCAGGACTTTGCGCATGGAATCGACAGACATATTAACCTTGACAAACTCGTAAAAAGTCAAAACTTCCTGCCGGCCGGCAGGCGGGGCTGAATTATTCAATTTTACGCATTCATAATGTCTTTAAATAATTTGCAATTCCTTAATCCCTAAATTCCTTAATCCATGTAAAAAGGACTTTTTACATGAGCATCAACCTTATTGTTAAAAAAAATCCCGCGGCACAAAAGTGCTCGCGGGATTTTATTGAAAGCAGTTATTGCATGTTACTTTTTATCATGGTCTTTTACTTCTTCGAAATCGGCATCGACTACGTCATCTTCAGGTTCGGAAGGTCCCGGCTGCTCCGTGCCTGTTGCATCAGCTCCAGCCTGCTGCTGGGCGTCCGCCTGGGATGCCTGCTGATACATGGCTTCCGCAAGCTTATGGGAAGCCTGAGTCAACTCTTCGCTCAGCCGTTTGATCTCTTCGGTATCCTCTCCTTCCATAGCTTTTTTAAGGGGTTCAATGGCAGCTTCAACTTTGCTCTTGGTTGCACTGTCTATCTTATCACCAAGATCCTTGATCGATTTTTCGGTCGAATAGATCAGAGCATCGGCTGTGTTGCGGGCTTCTACCAATTCCTTTTTCTTTTTGTCATCTTCAGCATGAAGCTCGGCGTCCTTTATCAGTTTGTCGATCTCTTCCTGTGACAAACCGCTGGAGGCCGTTATCTGGATGGACTGCTCCTTACCGGTTGCTATATCCTTTGCAGAAACGTTCACGATACCGTTGGCATCGATGTCAAACGTTACCTCGATCTGCGGCACACCTCTTGGCGCGGGAGGTATCCCAACAAGTTCGAAGCGCCCCAGTGTCTTGTTACCGGCGGCCATTTCACGCTCACCCTGAAGCACATGGATTGATACAGCAGGCTGGTTGTCTGCCGCGGTTGAAAAAATCTGGCTCTTTTTGGTCGGAATGGTCGTATTCTTATCGATGAGCCGTGTCATTACAGCACCTAGGGTTTCGATTCCGAGGGAAAGAGGCGTAACGTCGAGCAGAAGAACATCCTTGACATCCCCTTTCAGGACACCACCCTGAATGGCGGCGCCGACGGCCACAACTTCGTCCGGGTTAACACCTTTGTGTGGTTCTTTACCAAAGAATTTTTTGACGCGCTCCTGAACAGCCGGCATGCGCGTCATGCCGCCGACAAGAATAACTTCGTCAATGTCTTTTGGGGTTAGGCCTGCATCATTAAGCGCGATCCGGCAGGGCTCTTCCAGTTTGCCGAGCAGATCGCTGATAAGCCCCTCAAGCTTGGCTCTGGTTATCTTAATGTTCATGTGCTTTGGACCGCTGGCATCGGCCGTTATGAAAGGAAGGTTTACATCCGTTTCCATGGAGGTGGACAGTTCCATTTTTGCCTTTTCAGCAGCCTCTTTAAGCCGCTGCAGGGCCATCTTGTCGCTCCTTATATCAATTCCCTGGTCTTTTCTGAATTCATCTGCCAGGTAATCAACAAGCCGAAGGTCGAAATCTTCGCCACCGAGATGGGTATCACCATTTGTAGCCTTGACCTCGAAAACCCCTTCGCCGATTTCAAGTATGGACACATCAAATGTGCCGCCACCCAAATCAAATACGGCAATCTTTTCTTCGCTCTTCTTATCGAGACCATATGCCAGTGATGCGGCCGTCGGTTCATTGATGATCCTCAGCACATTGAGACCGGCAATCTTTCCGGCATCTTTGGTTGCCTGTCGCTGGCTGTCGTCAAAATAGGCGGGCACCGTTATAACAGCGTCGGTAACTTTCTCTCCGAGATATTCCTCGGCTGTTTTCTTGATGTTTGCCAATATAAAGGATGATATCTCGGCAGGGCTGTTCTGCTTGCCCCGAAGGTCTATGCGGACATCGCCATTTTTTGCCTCTTCAATCTTGAAAGGAAGTATCTTAATATCATCCTGTATTACTTTCGATGCAAACTTGCGGCCGATTAGCCTTTTTACCCCGAAAACCGTATTCTCGGGGTTGGTAATTGCCTGTCGTTTCGCGATTTGACCCACCAATCTTTCCCCGCTATCTGAAACAGCAACGATGGAAGGTGTCGTGCGCCCTCCTTCCGGGTTCGTGATGACTTTTGCTTCACTCCCCTCCATGGCCGCTACACAGGAATTTGTTGTGCCCAAATCGATTCCAATGACTTTACTCATTTGTTTTCCTCCTACCCTTTATATGTATAATCGTATTAATTTAGCTTTATGAAAAACGTGTCCCACAAGCATTCAGGTGATCCGGTTTTAAAGTGGGTCACTGTTTGAGTGTATTAGAGAGCGTTAAGAAAGAACAGCAAAATAGCAAATTTTACCTGTGAGTTAA
>JAUVVL010000356.1 GCA_030604635.1 Desulfobacteraceae bacterium | reverse complement strand
TCAGGGAATTGGGGTTAACAATGGCGGATCTGGCCCCAAAGCTCAATATCTCGCAGCCGGCGGTCAGTATGAGTGCTCAGCGTGGAGAGCGAATAGCATCAGAAAATGGATATTCACTGATGGATGATTAGAATCTTATTATTTTAGGGGCGTCCCGAAAGTCCGCTGGCTGCTAATGTAATCTTAATTTTCTCTGTCAAATATCAACTTCCCCTTTTTAATGACTTTTACAACCGTACTTACCCCGATATGATATGGAATGAATTTATATGACGGATACTCAAGTATGATCACGTCACCAATCTTTCCGACGTCAAGACTTCCGGTTGTATCCGCCATGTCGAGGGCTGCTGCACCGTTTATGGTCAGGGCTGTAATTGCTTCCTCTATGCTTATATTCATATAAAGTGTCGCCAATGCAAAAATTAAGGGTATCGATTCCGTGAAACAGCTTCCCGGATTTAAATCTGTTGCAAGGGCCACCGCACAATTCTTATCGATCATATATCGCCCCCTTGCATAAGGCTCTTTTAGACAAAATGCCGTCCCCGGAAGCAATGTCGCAACCACACCCGCTTCAGCCATATCGATTATGCCTTTATCAGAAGCCTGGAGCAGATGATCTGCCGAAACAGCCCCGATCTCGGCAGCCAGTTCAGCTCCGCCTAACTGCACAATCTCGTCAGCATGAATTTTTATTTTTAATCCGTTTTCTTTTGCCTTAAGTAGCAGCCGTCTTGACTGCTCCACTGAAAAGACATTCTTTTCACAAAAAATATCACAAAATTGGGCAAGATTTCGATCTGCGATTTCGGGCATTACCGTGCTGATCAAATAATCGATAAACGCATCTTCTCTTCCTTTATAATCTTCGGGTACTGCATGGGCGCCCAGAAATGTTCCGACAATGTCAACAGGATGGTCTCTGTTTAATTCCTCCATCACTTCCAGTTGCTTTATTTCTGTGCTATGGTCTAAACCATAGCCGCTTTTTCCCTCAACAGTCGTCACACCAAATGAGACCATTGAATCCAACCGTTTTATTCCTGTTTCGATTAATTCTTCCTTTTTAGCCGCTCTTGTAGCCTTAACCGTATTTAGAATCCCTCCGCCTCTTTTCATAATCTCCATATAGCTGTCGCCGCGAAGTCTCCAGGAAAATTCATCAGCCCTGTAGCCGCTGAAAACAAAATGCGTATGCGAATCAACAAATCCAGGCAAAACCGACTTGCCCGCGGCATCTATGATGTCAAACTCTGCTATATTTAAATCAGCATCATCAAAACCATTTAAAACATCTTCTGTTTTTCCCACAGCCTTGACAATACCTTCTTTAATAACCACGGCGCCGTCATCAATAATATGCAGGTCAGACATCTCTTTTCCCTGCTTTGCCTTAAACCCGCTGCATGTAACCAGCTGGGAGGCGTTCTTGATAATTATATTTCCACTCATGGTATTTGCCTTTTTTATCTTACCGCCCGCTTCGCTCGAGACGCAGGGAACACTGAGTTTGTTGTTTTTAATGTTTTTCGTTGACCCCGGTTAAATAACTTTCACCCCGATGAAATAATAAAAACAACTACATTTCATTGGGCAGGAATTTAACGGGGCAGGGAGGACGAAAAACAATAACTTCAAGTCCTACGGACGGTTACTCATCTTTATAGAAAAGCGATTCAACTATTTCTTTTCTGCCCTCTCAGCAGAAAAGAAATGGTATTTTCCTCTGCGATCTTTGCGTCTCTGCGGTGAAAAATTTTGTATCAAAATCTTTTTTGGACAAGAGTGGTCCAAAATAAAAATTCATTCCATAATTCTTACTTCCAACACCTGTTCCATGGAAAAATTTTCGATGCCCAGAAAATATACAGCGGTATCTATTAATGCCTCCATGGGCACAAGGCCGATGATCTCACTGCCGACGATATTTACGCCATATTTTTTTGCCTCAATTTTAATGAGTTCAAAAGATCTGTAAAGGGCCGTCTTCGTATAATCGGTCATATTCATTGAAACCTGAACAATCCCCCTTTCCTTTAATTCTACACCGATCCCTTTGCAATATGGCAACCCTCCACTAATGTACCTGACCTTTTTCGCGATATCATTTGCAATGGTAAGGTTGTTTGTATCTAAATTAACATTAAATGCAACCAGCGGCATTCTGGCGCCAACAGCCGTTACACCGGCAGTCGGATGGATTTCTTGGGGGCCGAAATCGGGTTTCCATTCCGGCTGTTTAATTTTGTCTGCCATAGCCTCAAACTGGCCTTTTCTAATATCAGCAAGGTTTCGTCTTTCCGGTCGGATGGCGGATTCCTCGTATAAAAATACAGGCAGATTATATTTTTCAGACACTTCTTTGGCAACTTTTCTTGAAAAATCTACTGCTTCCGCCATGGAGACATTTTTGACAGGGATAAACGGAACCACATCTATTGCTCCCATTCTCGGATGCTGTCCTTTGTGCTTTCTCATGTCAATGACCTCTATGGCCGAGCCCAGGGCCTCTATCAGGGCAATTTTTAAGGGATCAGGCTCTCCGACAACCGTTACGACCAGCCGGTTATGATCTTTATCTTTCTGATAATCCAGAAGTTTGACGCCTTCTTTTCCTCGAAAAGAATTAACGATTGTTTCTATTTTTTCCAGATTTCTGCCTTCACTGAAATTCGGCACACTTTCGATGATTTTTTTCATGCCTGACATAGTTTTATTCCTTTTTACTTTGAGACCTTTGCAAAACGCCCCCTTTTGCCTCCCGCCATTGGCGGGATGTCAGGCTCAACATTTTGCACGAAGTGAAGCTTTAGCTTTATCCTCAAAATACTCAATGTATTCGTGCCTGCCCCGTAG
>JAUVVL010000031.1 GCA_030604635.1 Desulfobacteraceae bacterium | reverse complement strand
CGTCGCAGGGGGGGTTGCATTAGATTTTCTCCTTCGTTCAGCAGAATGTTTTCTTTGGCGTTAACATGATGAATAACTTATATATTTTTGATCCTGAAAATGCAAGCATTATCTTAACGAAGTCAAAATAGGTCTTGAATATCTTTATGAAGAGTTTGAGGATGATCACGAAGTAGTCACCATAACTACCCAGTTAGCTGTGGAATTTTAAAGCGATGTTTGTAACGATGCGTGCTTGGTTGCCTCTATCAATACCCGTCATATTCCCAGAATCATTTACGATTTCTAATAGAAATCGTAAATTCAGTTATTATTTATTCATATATGAAAAACCTCCTATGGGCAAATAAGAACAACATCCAATGCACGATAAATAACTTGCAAGTTCTATTGAAACAACTCACGATACGCAGCGCGTTTTTCTTTACTCCATTTCGGACAATAGGCGGGTTTACCCTGCATGACCAGTTGCAAACATGCATCACATTTGGGACTGCATTTCAGAATCGATCGGTCATCTCCCTTCCAGGCTTTCTTTGGCCATTCAGGATCAACCCACAACATACGGGCCAATCCGATAAGATCTGCTTTTTTGTACGTCAGGATAGTCTCAGCCCTTGCAGGGGTTGATATTCGTCCTGCAGCAATGACAGGAACTGCCACTTCCTTTTTAATAGCGGCAGCTAAAGAAACCATGTATCCTGGTTTTTTGGATTTCTTAATGATTTCTGGCAAAAAAAATGATTCATAGGTTCCACCCATAGTTGATATATAGGCTATACCCTCTTTCTCTAGACTTTTAGCCAAAATAGCAGATTCCTTTACGTGAAGCCCATCTGGCAGCCACTCATCAACCAAGAAACGATACCCAACTGGAAAATCTCCAATAACATCTTTGACACGTTTTAAAACTTCTAAAGAAAATTTGATCCGGTTTTCAATTGGCCCGCCATATGTGTCAGACCGCTTATTGGTTCTTGCTGATACAAATTGAGAGAGGAGGTAACCGGTTCCCCCATGAAGCTCAACCAGATCAAATCCGGCTTTTTTAACTCTTAAGGCAGCATTGGCAAACTGTTTCTGGATCGTAGCGATCTCCTTTTTTGTAAGCGCTCGAGGTGTTCTTTCAAATGTTAGAACTGGTGACGGTGCCACTGGATCTAAGGCATGGGCGAATCGTCCCGCATGGTTAATTTGGAGACCGGCAAGGCTCTTTTCATCCCTTATCGTACTGGCAAGTTTTTCAAGGCCACTTAAGTATCGATTGTGGTCACACCTTATGGTTCGTGGTGATCCGCTCCCGTTTGGTGTAATACTTGCATTTTCAACCATAATCATCGATGCGCCGCTTTGGGCCATTTCTTTGTAGTAGTTAAGCAACAAAGGTGATACCTTTCCCCCCAAAGCTGCATAGCCCAGGTATAACGGCGCCATTGTAATACGATTTTTCAGTCTAAGCCCATCCAGGTTCAAAGGTTTAAAAAGGTTTTTATAGGCTGGTTTTTTCATTTTGAATCTCCTTTTACTGTATCTTGTGATAGACGACTATATGGATTTATGTAATATTTGATACTAAGTTCAAGTTATTATATAATTTATTTGGGCGCAATTTTGTGTTTTTTAAATTAACCCAGAAACAAAAGGAGGCGCAATATGAAAGTGTCACAAGCTGTAAATTATTTTATCGATTATCACAAAGTGAACTCCAAAAAAAAATACAACAAGGAATCAAGTGTTCATACTATCCAGGTTCCAGAGTCACTTCGGTATCAGGGAATTGGAATCCATAACCACGGATGAAATTCTGTCGTTCTTAACCCAGCTTACCGAAGGGACCAAACAGACAACCAAAAGAATCCGGTATGCCAACCTTAATACCTTCTTCAATTTTGTTATAAACACATTCGATTCCAAATTCCAAAACCCATGTGATACCCCTGTCCTGAAAAAGTTGTTTAAAGAAGCCAAACCTCCGCCTTGGCCAATATTGGAAAAGGAAACTGTTGATGAAATCATATTCAGAACTGATAATATGAGAAATCGACTTATGCTTGAACTCATGGCCCGTGGTGGCATGAGGATCGGTGAAGTGCTTAATCTAACTCCGAGAGACGTTGAAGATCGAAAGCTTATTATTCGTGATCCCAAAAGTGGCAGGACGTTAGAGGTTGTTTTTATTCCTAAAAAGGGGGCTGATCGACTCATGAAATATATCAGGGATAAGAGAATTGAGTCTGATCAAAGGATATTCCCGATAACCTATTCCGCAGCCAGGGTTATGGTCAGCAAGGCGGGAAAGATGGTTGATATTCATTTGAAGCCCCACGGTCTGAGGCGTCATGCAGCGACATTTGCACCACGGGCGGGCACCCCGCTCGAAATCGTAAGCAAGGTTATTCTGAGGCATGCTAACCTCTCAACCACTCAAAGGTACCTGGGAAAAGTTAGTGACACGGAAGCTCTGAGATGGATTGAGGACCTTTACGGATAACCAAATATAAAACGGGGTGACTCAACACAATGTTTCACCCCGTTTCAATCATGTAGATTTAGAATCGAAACCTCGCAATTTTGGGCCTTCATTTTTTCCACCTGTAAGACAGCTATCAAGCATTTGCTGTCGTTAGGATGAATCACTATATTTTGAACTTTCCGGCCTCAATGCAAATATTCTCAAGAAAGGATAATCGGTTGAGATCTTCGTTTGTTATCAAACAAATATAGTCAGTTGCGATACATAGCAGTAAAACCAACTATTGCCAGACTTTTAGAAGCCCTACATATTGTGGGCACTTCGAAAACTGAAAAGCGTGGGGACTGAATCGATTATCCACGCTTTTTTCATTAGCTTTAACGAACGGGGACACTCTAAATTTTTATTTTTTTTCCTTCTTCATTCCGGATATTTCTTTAAGGATTTTTTCCAGATTTTCCAGTTCCCTCCCGTAGCCGGTCCAATCGCCATAACGCAGATATTCTTTGGCTTTATTATAGTGGTCCAGCGCCGTCGCGCCGAGCTTGGATAACCTTTCACCCTTTATTTGAGGAATAACCAGGGAAGCCGGCTGTTTCGGGGTTATTTCAACGTCCAGGACACTGCTCAAGGCCTTGTCCAGGGTTTCCTCCATAATCAGGCGATTGCCAAAAGCGACAATGACTCTTTTGAGTTCCGGCAGAGAAGCTGACCTTGCCACTTCCAGCTGGGGACGCGCGCGCGCGCCTGCTCGCTGGGGCTTGGCTCCACCACCGGGCTGAGGGGTGCCGGTTGGGGACATTTGGCTTTCTTCCTGGATGGCTTCCAGATATACCGGCTCCACATAGATAAAGGTCTCACCGATGGGAATAGCCAATAGATTGCCCCGGATGACTCGGGAACCTCTCTGCCCCCACAGGCTCAATTCCCGTGAAATTTCCGTTTGCTGATCCACCCTGGCTTCAATCTGCATCGGTCCATAGACCAGTTTTTCCTTGGGCAGCTTGTAGACCAGCAGGTTGCCGTAGTTGGGCAGGTCACATCGGGCCGCCAGCCAGCCGATCATATTATCTTTCCTGGAAGGGGTGAAAGGGGTCATCAGAAAAAATTCTTCCTTTTGCTCTTCGGGCAGCTTGATAATGATGTAGTAAGGTTCCATTTCCTGACGGCGCTCCCCATAGACCTCATCCGGAATTTGCCAGAGGTCTTCCTGGTTGTAGAAGACCTGGACATCTTCCATGTGATATTTCGTGTAAGTCTCCATTTGGATTTTAAAGAGATCCTTGGGATAGCGGATATGCTCTTTCAGCTCCGCGGGCATTTCCTTGAAAGGCTTAAACAGATCCGGGAAGATCCGCGCATAGGTTTTGACGATGGGGTCTTTTTCATCAATCATGTAGAAAACCACATCCCCGTTATAGGCATCGATGGTGACCTTGACGGAATTGCGGATGTAGTTAAGCCATCTTTTTTTAAAAGTGCCGCGAGACCGTCGCGAATAAGGATACATCGCAGAGGTCGTGTAGGCGTCTTGAATCCAGTAGAGCTTTCCACTGGAAACAGCCAGATAGGGATCACCGTCATAATCGAGAAAGGGGGCAATCGAATTCGTCCGCCGGTTAATCCGCCGGTTAAACATGATGCGGCTCTCCGGACTCAAATACGTGGTAAACAGTATCTGGGGATCCAAAAACTCAATGGCAAACAAAAGCCTTCTGAAAAAAGATTTGATATGGATACCGCCCTTGCCCTGGTAGGTGGTATAAACATTTTTGTCCCCCTTGGGATAATCAAATTCCCGGGCTTTGGTCTTTACCAGCACATACTCATCCGTTTTTTCGCCATAATAGATCTCGGGGCGCACGACCCTCAGGTCAGGTTCAAAGGAAGGCGGCAGGTCTTTGATAAAGAGGCGGGGCAGTCCCTCGCCGGTCACTTCATTGACCGGGCTTGCGGCCAGTCCGTAGCCATGGGTATAGGTGAGGTGTCTGTTGACCCAGGTATTGGCCTGGGGAGGCAGCTTGTTGACCACCAGCTCCCGGGCGGCCAGCATGATCTGGCGATACTGGTTGTTGATGAGATACCGGTCGACGTCGACATTGTTAAAATCGTAATACAGCCGTATGGCTTGAATCTGCCGGTAGGTTTGAAGCAGCGGGCGCTCGTCCCAGATCCGGATATTTTGGATCGTTACGTCATGCTGCTTGAGATCCTTGGCACTGAGCTGGTCGCTCACCTCAAAATTGACTACTTTGATTTTATTCAGGTTGTAGGCCTTGCGGGTATAATCGATATTGTAGGCGATGTATGGGGATTCTTTGGCCAGTTCATTGGGTTTGACTATAACTTTTTGGACCAGGATAGGGAACCCCGTTCCCAGCACCAACACGACTCCTATCCAGATTCCCGCACTAATCCAGATTAATTTTGCCCTAAATTTAAAGGCGTTGATAAAAAGGACTACGGCAAATCCTATCGAGACAAGGACGATTACCTTATAGGCCAGAACCTTGATGTGAACATCGGTATAGCTGGCGCCGAACGCCGGTCCCTGGGTGGAATATAAAAGCTCGAACATTTTCAGACGATAGGCCCAGGTCAGTAGCAGCACAACGATTCCACCCAGAAAAATAAGATGCTTTTTAACGTTTTCCGCAAGGGTGATTTTAGGCAAAGTGGGTGGGGCACCCTCGGCCCGACTGAAGTCACCCTCTATTTTCAGGGCACCGTTTTTCAGATACCAGCCCATCGTGGCCAGTGCAGCCACAACAAAAAGAATCAGCAACCCGTTTTGGATGAAGATGTAAAAAGGCAGCGAGAACAAGTAAAAACCGATGTCCCGGTTAAAAACAGGGTCGGTGCTGCCAAAAGGCTGCTGATACAGATAGCGCAGGAGCAAATCCCATTGAGTGGAGCCTTTTGAAGCAATATAAAAGGTGAGAAACAGAATAAAAGCGGTCACCAGGGTTTTTAGCGTTGCAGTGGAAAGGCCAAATTGGGAAACATAATCGTCGGCAACTTTAAAATCCCCCCCTGTCCCGATGTGCGGGTTTAAACGCTTGGCGGCGTAGATGTTCATACCGATGATAAGGGCCAAAAGCAGCCAGACCATCAATCCAAACCCGAATTTGCTCAACATCATGGTCCAGAAAACAGGCGAAAAGCCCAAATTTTCAAACCACAACCAGTCCGGATAAATTGAAATCCCTGTCCACAGCAATAGAAAACCAACAATTCCGATACCGATAATAATTAATTTCTTATTCATAACACTCCTTAAAATAATATTGGTAAGTAGACACCCACGGGCTTACGCCCGTGGCACTTATTTAAAGATGAAAAAACCGGGAGACCAAAATTCATTGCGCCAATATATTTCTTTTATAAATTCAAATTTCTTTCGCACCATTCTGCTGGTGTTCGCTTTTATTTTACCGACTATATCGGAAACCG
Source organism: Desulfobacteraceae bacterium (assembly GCA_030604635.1). Classification (GTDB taxonomy): domain Bacteria; phylum Desulfobacterota; class Desulfobacteria; order Desulfobacterales; family UBA11574; genus JAUVVL01. The sequence continues at coordinate 13,740 of JAUVVL010000031.1, read as the reverse complement.
AATATCTGGGTGGAATTACAGCTACTAGGTGAATATGGTCTTTTTGTATACTATGTCGTTCTATCTCAACATCAGGATGAAATTGTCTAATATCAAACAAATGCTTTTCAATGAATGTTTTTAATTCACCAGCCTTTTCTTTCCTGAAAACAGACTCCACTTCATCAAATATGTCCTGCATAAATGTTTTTGGCACCAGTTCTTTTAGAGGAGGCAACTCCTTGTCCAGCTTTTTACCGGATAAAAACTTATCTTTGATAAATGCTATGGAATCAGAGCTGCCCAGCAATGTTGAACCTACGACATCATCCAACGGATTGTTATATTTCCGATTAACAAGTGCGTTTACAAATTCTTGATACCCTTTCTGGGCGGTTGAAGCCTTTTTGCCAAAATAACCTAGGTTGTATAAGCACCGTTGATATGCCGCATAATCTGAGACAGGTTACCGGAAGCTGTCTCAAGCAGCAGGTGATAATGGTTATCCATCAGGCAGTATGCGTGAATTACCGCATCATATCTTTGCGTTGCCGACTCAAGATATTCAAGAAACTTCTCCCTGTAACGTTTGCTTTTAAAAATATTTTTATGCTCATTTCAGCGTGAAGTTACATGATAGAAGGCACCGGAAAATGTTATCCTCAAGGGACGAGCCATATCAGATCCTTTATTATGGATTTACCTACCCTGTCTTTTGAAGATGATATTGGATATGGATAGTTCATTCAGCACTATATGTCAAGAATGAACGGGCTGTTGCCCAAATCGATTTTTCACACTTTTTATGAGTTTTCCATATTTTGCTAATGTATAACCTGTTGAAATTATAACAACCGAATTCTCTCTTTTGATGAGTTATATTCAATTTTGCCTGATAATTTGATCTGGGCAACAGCCCGTTAATGGGTGACCCCTATTTTTCTAATTGTAGCAATTTTATCAAATGGACAATTTCTTTTGCAAAATCATATTCCCTTCACAACCCCTATTATGAATAAACAAAAAAAGTGAAATAATGTTTAGATATCAACGATATAGAACTTAAACATATAAAACTTGACATTTTATATCTTTACTATTAATATTTACATTTCGTTAGTAAAGAATCCTGGCCCAAAGGACCAGGTTTTCAAGGTCGAAATAAATTTTGATAGCATACTTAAATCAGTACATCTTTAAGAGTTGGTTGTACATTTTAATCAAGGAGACCTAGACAATGGTTATGGAAGGTAGATGGGACAATAAAGGGCAGTATGCGAAGGAGCGGATCAAGCTTTACGAGCAGATATTTGGTGAAGGGTATATCAGTGCCGGAGGCCACAAGACCATGGAACAGATGTGTGCACTCTTGAAAAACCTTAAAAAAAATGCCCGAGTCCTGGATATCGGCAGTGGTATTGGTGGTGGTGCATTTTTTTTGGAATCTCAATACGGCTGTGTCGTTACAGGCGTGGATTTGTGTAAGGATATTTACAGTATCGCAATAGACAGATCAACCACTAGAGGGAGTGTTGTGAACTTTCTGCTCGGAGACATTCTGGACATGGAGTTCACTCCGAAGTCTTTTGACGTGATTATGAGCCGCGATACACTGCTTCATCTCCCTGAAATTAAAAAGCGCGAACTCTTTGCGAGATGTATCGAGTGGCTTGATGACAACGGTAAGATTATCATTGGGGATTACTGCCGACGACCCAAAAACGAGGCAATTTGCGAGTCTTTTGAAGCGTATATAGCCGAGCGCGGATATGACCTGCATGGGCCTTTTGCATATGGGAAGCTGTTGGAAGATGCCGGTTTCAAGAAGGTGGTGACATGGGATGTTTCAGGCGATTTTCTTGAACTGCTTGAGGTTGAGCTGGAGCGATTTCGAGAAGAGCACAATCCACGACCAAAACACTTTGAGAAGGACGACTTTGAACACTTTGAAAAGAGCTGGCTTAAAAAGATTGAATGGGTCCGAAACGGAGACATGAGGAAGGGTATCCTGTATGGTAGACGGGGATAATCGAAAATTTCTGCATATCAACCTATTCTTCTCAATAACTGCTGATTTTCAACATTTAATATGGGCCACAATGATACGGGTAAGGAAGTATGATAACTTTAGCAGATGATGAAAAAGCCATTGCCAGCGCTATAAAGCAATTAAGCAATCAAGCGGGTTCACATTCTCCAAGTATATTTACAATTGCAGAAAAGTTACCCCAACTGGAGATAAAAATCGATGCTTGTTTCTTATCCAATTCGTATGCCACTGATCTGGTTCTGGAAGACTTTAGAAAAGAGTTAATTCATACAAACAAGATCAAGAAAGTAATAGAGTTTTACCCTTCTCAAAATCAGGTAATCGCTGACGTATTATCAACGCATTTGAATGTGCCGGCAAGAAATATTTTTATTGGGAGTGGAGCTTCAGAAGTCATTCAAGCTGTTATTCATAACTTCACAACACGGAAAATAATAGTCAACATTCCAACATTTTCACCCTATTATGAGTTTGTAAAAGAAGGTATCGTAGTTGTTTATAACCGACTCGACCCACAGGAGAATTTTAACCTTAATATTGAAAAGTATATACAGCTTGTCGAGAAAGAAAAGCCAGATACAATCGTGTTGATCAATCCCAATAACCCAAGTGGGGGATATATCAAACTTTCAGATATTCAATATCTTTTGAACCGATTGAGTTGGGTTGAAAACATCATTATTGATGAGAGCTTTATTCATTTTGCGTATGAAGATGAGAATTATGAAATAAAAAGTGCAGCGATGATGATAGAAAATTTTAATAATTTAATCATTATCAAAAGTATGACCAAAGATTTTGGTATTGCAGGTATTCGTGCCGGATACGGAGTCATGGACAAAGAAAAAGTTGGTTATTTGCTGCGACATGGTCATCTTTGGAATTCGTCTGGGTTAGCTGAGTACTTTTTCAGGCTTTATGTGAGTGATAAATTTCAAAGGGAGTATGAAAAATCACGTATTCGCTGTATCCAGGAATCGAGACACTTTTTTTCCGAATTAGCAACCATGCCCGGTCTAAAAGTATATCCAAGTATGGCAAATTTCGTCTTGGCTGAATTGACTAATGGGGCAACATCTTATGATTTCGTTTCAAAATTATTGATCAAATATGGCGTCTACATCCGAGATTGTTCTGATAAGATAGGGCTTGATGGAGAATTTGTCCGAATTGCTTCAAGAACCAAAGCTGAAAATGAGATAATTGTGGACTCTGCAAGAGATGTTCTTCAAAACGCTTGGGAATATAAAGAGGTTAGTTACTAATTATATTTATTCTATTTGCACAAATATAATAAGGGGCTCTGAAATATGTATTACAACGAACAGCTATATTTCTGGAGGCAGCAAAAGGATGATGTGGCAGGCATGATGTGCAACCCCGAAGCTTTTGATTTCGAAGCATCAGAACGAACTGAAATAATAAGTTATTTGCCTGATCTTAGAGGAAAACGAATATTAGAACCGGCAGCTGGTATTGGCCGATTTACAACATATTTTGCCTCTGTAGCGGAACACGTCACTGCCATAGATTTCGTAGCTAAGTTTATCAAGAAGAACATAAAAGCGAGTTCAAGTTTTTTGAATACTACGCATCACATCGGCAACATGATGGATGTAGATATCGAAAATGAGAGTTTTGATCTTGTTTTCGTTAACTGGCTGTTGATGTATCTTAGGGATGATGATGCTCGCGTACTGTGCGACAGAATAGAAAAATGGCTTAAACCAGAAGGCGAATTATTTCTCAGAGAGAGTTGTGTTAGCGCTTCAAACCCGAATAGACCTCACTCACATGCTCATTATAGAGATCCGGAGTTTTATGAAGATCTATTTATTCAAAAATTTTCTCTTTTATCTAAAGGGAATGTTGTGATTTATGAACAGAGACATGCAAACTCAAATCAACGCTGGTGGTTATTCAAAAAGATAAGATTCAACTGGTTGTCCTAACTTAAAATAACCCTTCCCTGAAAGCCTTTGACTTTTACGTAATTTCGTATTCCAACGTCGAGCAATGCACATTTAGAGCGAAGAACAAAAATATAATCCTATTGAACCGGTTTTAAAAACCTCCACTCTCGTCGTTTGACCATTTTCATCCGCTAGTGATCTAAAATTTTTAATCATGCGCATAATAATTTAACCGGGGTATGCACTTTGCTCCAGTTAGTACTAAATAACCAAACGATAGTCGTGGCGTTTTACTGCTATTGATCAAAGCTTTTGTCCTACGAAAATATCTGAGATATTCATTCGATATTTAAATTTAATCAGGGGGGGTCAAAATTCGATTGTCGTAAGGGGTCAATTTTCGGTTGTCATTTCGAGGAATTAAACACACAACACACCTTGCCTAAACCTTCAATTCACGAATATTCAAGATTTATAACCGAAATCGCAATATCAGTTCGTTCTATATACCAATAATCCCTCGGACGCAAGTTAGCTCATTTCGAAATTTTCAATATTATCTGAATCATCTAAAAAATCAGTAATAAAAGGGCAGAGTAATTATTTTTTGCATATAGTGTGCAACAGGCGCGTTTATCCTTGACGATTCCGTATAATTTATTATGATTCATTAAACCTAAACCCTTGTTTACGGAGTAACTATTTGAAATCACATGGCAATATGCACAATATGTTCATCGACGGTCAGTGGGTCAGTGCAAATAACGGCGCCTTCTTTGACGTTTTCAACCCATCAAATGGCGAGAAGATCGGGGAGGTTGCAGATGGAGATCGCAACGATTCACAACGAGCAATAGAGGCTGCCCAGCGGGCCTTCGGCCCTTGGTCGGGCCTAACCGCCTATCAGCGTTCTGAATATCTTTACAGGGCCTATCAGCTGATGATGGAGCACAGGGAGCACCTGGCGCGGGTTATGACAGAGGAACAGGGCAAGCCCATGAAAGCCTCCCGGGGGGAAGTTCAATATGGTGCGGATTTCCTTCTCTGGTACGCAGAAGAGGCCAAACGGGTCTACGGTGAAATTATTCCGGCGCCCCGTTCCGATCAGCGTTTCATGGTCCTGCATCAGCCGGTGGGAGTAGTGGCAGCCATTACACCCTGGAACTATCCGACGTCCATGGTAACCCGGAAGGTGGCCCCTGCCCTGGCCGCAGGCTGCACCATAGTTCTGAAACCGGCGGAAGCCACGCCTCTTTGTGCAATTGAAGTTTTCAAGATACTCGAGCAAGCAGGAATCCCCGCCGGAGTTGTCAACCTCGTCACCGCCTTGAATCCGGTACCAATCGGTGAAACCTTTGTCACCAATCCCCTGGTTCGCAAGATTACCTTCACCGGTTCGACCGAAGTCGGCAAGATCCTGGCAAAAGGAGCAGCAGATCAGGTAAAACGTGTATCCCTGGAGCTTGGCGGCCATGCGCCGTTTATTGTTTTTGAGGATTCCGATCCAATTTATGCCGCCAAGGGTGCCGTGCTGGTCAAATTTTTAAACACCGGGCAGGCCTGTATCAGTCCTAACCGGATATTTGTTCATAGCAGTATCGTCGATCCGTTTGTCGAGGAATTCAAAACACGTGTATCCAGAATGCGCGCCGGCAGCGGTTTTGAGGATGGCGTCAGCATAGGACCGCTGGTGGACTCTGCGGCCCTGCAAAAGGTGGAACGGCAAGTCTCAAATGCTTTGGATAATGGTGCAATACTGGTATGCGGTGGCCGTCGTCTGTTGGATGACAATCTTGAAAAGGGCTACTTTTATGCTCCTACGGTCCTCATCGATGTTACGCCGGAAATGTTGATCTACCGCGAAGAGACCTTTGGACCGGTGGCTCCCATTATCACTTTTGATACCGAAGAAGAGGTTCTGACCATGGCCAATGACACCCACTACGGTCTGGCAGCTTATGTATATACCCACAATCTTTCCCGCGCCATGCGCATGTTCGAAGGCCTGCGTTTCGGCATTATCGGTATTAACGACATTAACCCAACGGCGGCCGCGGCCCCTTTCGGCGGAATGAAGGAAAGCGGCATGGGACGCGAAGGCGGCCGTGACGGCATCGCCGAATACCTTGAAACCAAGTTGGGGGGCTTTTCCGTGTAGCGATGGAAAAGAATCAACGTCCAGAAGAATAGGCATAAAAAATGATAACTTTATTAGATTATGGCGCCGGCAATGTTAGAAGTGTCATAAATGCAATAGAAAGTTTGGGGGAAAAAGTCAAAGTTGTATCTGATATTGATGATATACTTACTGCTGAAAAGCTGGTTTTTCCCGGGGTAGGCAATTTCGAAAATATGATGCAGATTCTGAACAAAAAAAATTATGTTGACGCATTAAAAGATTATTTACTCTCAGACAGGCCATTTCTTGGCATATGTTTAGGTTTGCATGCTTTGTTTGAAAAAAGTGAAGAAGCCCCCGATAATGAGGGATTGGGTTTAATATCAGGGCATGTCAAAAGGTTCGATATCGATCTTTCTGTCCCTCATATTGGATGGAATGGCATCAATATAAGAAAACCTTCCCGGATATTTAACGGGTTGCGTGGTGATGAAAAATTTTATTTCGTACATTCATTCCACGTTGTTTCAGAGGACAACTCAGCTGTTTTAACAACAACCAACTATGGTTTAGAGTTTGTAAGCAGTATTCAAAAAGGAAATATCACGGCAACACAATTCCATCCGGAAAAGAGTGGAGATGCAGGGATAAGCTTATTAAAGAATTTTCTTGAGCCCGGCAATGAAAAAAAGACACCTGTTTATGTTTCGAGAGAAACCAGACTGGCTAAAAGAATAGTTGCCTGCCTGGATGTCAGATCAAACGACCAAGGTGATCTTGTTGTTACAAAGGGTGATCAATATGATGTCAGAGAAAACTGGATTGTAAGAAATCTCGGCAAACCGGTTGAACTATCAAGAAGGTATTATAAAGAAGGTGCCGATGAAATTACATTTCTTAATATTACAGGGTTCAGAGATTTTCCATTGGAAGATTTGCCGATGATGGAAGTATTAAAACTGACTTCCATGAATGTTTTTGTTCCTTTAACCATAGGTGGAGGGATTAGAGATTATACAGATAAGGATGGCAGGAAATATACTGCATTGGAAGTTGCAGCTGAATATTTCAGGTCAGGAGCAGATAAGATTTCCATAGGAAGTGATGCTGTTTTAATCGCTGAAGAGTATTTAAGAACAGGCGAAAAAACCGGTAAAAGTTCAATTGAGCAAATATCCGAGGTTTACGGAGCACAAGCAGTTGTTATCTCAATCGATCCAAAGAGAGTTTATGTAACATCACCGGATGAAGTAAATCATCAGGTGATAAAAACAGAAAAAAAAGGCCCAAATGGTGAAAAGTATTGTTGGTATCAATGTACAATCAAAGGAGGAAGAGAGGACAGAGACCTGGATGCTGTAACACTTGCACAAGTTTGCGAAAAGTTAGGCGCTGGAGAAATACTGTTAAATTGCATAGATAAAGATGGGACTAATTCAGGTTATGATATTGAGTTAATAAATGCTGTTAAGAATGCTGTTTCAATACCTGTAATAGCATCAAGTGGTGCCGGTAGCGTTGAACATTTCTTTGAAGTATTTACAAAAACAGAGGCGGAATCCGCGCTTGCAGCCGGCATATTCCACAGAAAAGAAATTCCTATAACAGCTGTAAAAAATTATCTGAGCGGCAAAGTAGAAACCAGGAAATTCCGGGGCGTTCTTTAGTTTATAAGTTTCCAACCGGAAAGTTTTGATAGATAGTGCTTGACCGAAGACCCTGGTTTCCGGTCAAAAATCCGAAATCCCTGGCCCAGACCTGACTTGTAAAGCTCGAGTGCATGGACTCTGTTTGTGAAATATTACAGCTACAACAATATAACAACGTATTCCATGGAAGTCGCGCCAGGGCGGGCCGAATATCGAAATACTAAACCCTGCCCGACGGCCGGCAGGCGGGAATGACAAAAATGAAAATGCTCCAATGACAAAAACATTATAAAAAACATTGAATTCCCAATTAGTTTGTTTCGGTCCCTGGCCCAGACCGTACACCAGTTCTTTTTTGAGCATCAACAATGTCTGTGTTGATACATAAGCTATCGCCCGTTTCAATGGGTCGCACCAGGGCGGGCATTTTGTCATTTGGTATTCGAATTTGTTTCGAATTTCGACCATTTTATAAGATCAGGCGATATTCGAATTTTGCCTGAACATGACTTTTCGTTCAGGCGCTTGATAGGCGTCTGCCAATGGACACGAAACGTCCTCATATTACTGAACTTTTCAAGCACTTCGCCAGCGTGCAACAAGATTGGCTGAGCAGCAGAAACCGTGAAACGCAGAATCCTGTTGACGGGCTCTTGAAACAACTGCTTTCTCATTATCACATTGAGTCAGAAGTTTCCACATTGCAACAGGCTTTACTCGATCCATACTTTCCCCTGGGTATGCTGGGGCGGACGCTTTTTGCTGATGTGGTTGGAATGCGTTTTTATATAAACAAGCTTCGGCCAGATCTGGAGCCGGTACTCGCTGTGGAATTGGTAGAGTGGGCCGCAGCATTTCTCAGGATAAGACTCGATATTCAGACGTTTTTTGACCCCGAGACCATTACCTGCATTCCTGTGGATGGTAAGAGACACCAGCTTCCTTCTGATCAATGGTGCACGCTTTGCGGCGTGTGTTGTCAGATCGGAGGCGTGCCACCAGATCCGCCACAGGATGTTCGTTATCCTGATCACTGGTACACTTTCTTGGCCGGCGAGAAGGTTGAGAACCAGCAGTTGTGTCCCTTTCTATTCCAATACTTTGGTGAGCAGCGGTTTTTCTGTGCCATCCATAACATCAAGCCGATTGCCTGTCGGCAGTTTGACCAGGAGGAATGTCATCAGCGTCTTGTTGAACGTGATTTGCACGACTATAGTCATTGATGAGGCTAACTCGGACATTTCACGAGCCGGTATTAACTTGTCTTGCAAAAAGTAAATATTTCATATAAAAATTGATGGTTTCGTAAAAAGTCAAAACTTGCTGAATTATTCAATTTTACGCATTCATAATGTCTTTAAATAATTCGCAATCCCTTAATCCCTAAATTCCTTAATCCATGTAAAAAGGACTTTTTACATGGGCATCAAAATTGACGGTTTCGTAAAAAGTCTATTTGCTCACAAAGGAGAAAATCACCATGAAAACAGCAGGTTTCGAAAAAAGCCTTTTAATCCCCTTTATGATTTTGTTTTCGATTGTTTTATTATCAAATTCAGCGCAAGCAGCATCAGCGGCAGTGATTGATGTTAAGGTTAACGAAGCTTTTGACAGATTCTACAAGGAGGTTAAGAGCGCGAAAGAACTGGTAAGAAAATCCCATGGAATTCTGGTTTTCCCATCTGTTATCAAGGCCGGTATAGGGATTGGCGGCGAATATGGTGAGGGTGCCTTGAGGGTTAACGGAAAAACAGTCGATTACTATAACACTGCCACCGTTTCAATCGGCTTGCAGTTCGGGGCACAGGCTAAAACCGTCATTTTGTTATTCATGACCAAGGAGGCCTTGTCTAATTTCCGGAATAGCAAAGGCTGGGAAGTCGGTATTGATGGTTCGGTTGCACTTGTCAAGGTCGGTGTCGGTGGCTCCCTGGATACGACCAAAATCAAGGAACCGATTCTCGGGTTTGTTATCGGCCAAAAGGGCCTCATGTACAATCTGACCCTTGAGGGATCAAAAATAACCAAGATCAATAAGTAACTGCCCCGTGTTTATTTTTATAAACTGATACATTAATAAAACAATTTAACTTATTGAATTGCATATATTTTATTATCTCTGCCCACTTTCTTTTGCTTGTTTTTTAACCCGCAGAAGTCCAGGGCTATTGTGCAGGTACATCAGGGAAGAAGAATATCCTGCCTCAATAAAATAACGTTCAAGTGCGTCAAAAAGTACCGGCCGATCCGGCCACGTATAGAGGTTTTTACGTTTCTTCAGTTCATCCCATATCTGATTGGCCAGGGGTTTTTCCTTGAACACTTCCTTTTTTGCCTGCTCACAGAGAAACATCTCACAGACAATCGGCTTAACCCGCCACATACATCCGTGATTTCCAAGGTAGATGCATTTGAATCCCCTGTTGGGCTTTTCAAGCACTGTCATCAGGGCATGAATCTCCGTGTATGGAAAAACCAGCACATTAACAACCACGTCTCCGAAAAAGGTAATAATACCTTCACGAGAACAGCAGGCGCTAAGATCGTTCTGAAAGCACTTTTGCGTGCATACATTGCTGAAATGCTCACACAGAAAAGCGTCAACCTCATCACGGAACAAAAGATAATCAGCAATTTCCGACACAAGCTCCTGCCTTTCCCGTGCTGAAAGTGTCGCAATGTGACGCTGCACCATGGACAGTGTTTCAGCCTGTTCTTTCTGGTATGAGTTCATGTTATGGGCATCCTGTGCATGCAGATGAACTATCTATCTCGATAAGAAATTCTTGATTTAATTATCGTAGAAGATAAATGCCATGTTTCCCTTGATATCGAATTTGACGGGCATGGAGATATCGTTAAAAATTTCAAAAAGCTCGTGAGCCTTTCTTGGTACGGATAGGCCTTTCTTCCCCATTATATTGAGATATTTATCAGCAAATCTATTATTTTCTATCAGAGTCGTAAAAGACATCGTGCCGTTGTCTGTCAACACATTTCTTAGGCCAAGCAACACTTTCTTTACATCGATGAGAACGTGCAATAAATTCAATGAAATAATCGTATTAAAGATTTTGGGCTTGAACGGCAAGTTAAGAGCATCCCCATGCAGGAAGACCATATTAGCAGAATATAGCTGTTTAGTCTGGTCAGCCTTGATTTGGCTATTCTGAGCAGCTTGATCGAATGATCCAGTAATACAACAGGACGTTCGGAATATCTGAGGTATGTTCTTACAGAGAAAGCCAATGAACCGCATCCAACGTCTAATACCCACCCCTTTTTAAATGATTCCGGGGTGCCTTCCCTACTAAGATTACAGAAGCAATACCCTTATATGAAAATCTCTTGAACACCGGGCTTCTTGAATCCCGCCAAGGCGGGAAATACGACCTTACAGGTCGTGTCAATCCTTATAGGTTGGGCGCGGTTTGCAAACACCCTACTTCTAAAACTTCAAAAATATAAAAATTTCTATGCAAATCCATACCCTCTATTAACCCAATAATGCCAATCTTCGACAGCTTCTCGAGTTTGATCATCTCCGTGAATTACTTCAAGCTGCATCAAAGGAATTGCTAAGCCGTTCCTTTCCCAACGCATCATAACCAACAAACCCCGCAGTTAGCGCAGTCTGCCTTTTATTAATAGGCGTTTAATAATGAAGCATGATCCCATGAAAACGGGGAGTTGCCATCATGCTTCATTACTATTGCAAACAGTTTTTGGAATATTGCCAACTGGCAGATTTCTCAGTACGTTCCATTCAAGCGCTGACCATCCGGCTGAATGAATTTAAAGCCTTCCTGAAATCTCAAAGAATCCGGTCAGTTAAAAAGATCACCTATCAACATCTGATCAATTTTGTGGCCGACTACAAATCCGACCATAGTCCTGAACCACACCGGTGAGCTTGTCCCGAGCAAGTCGAGGGAGACCGCCGGGTAGGGCGGCAGCCTTTCAGCCGCCGTCCCCCCTAAGAACCCTGCGTGAGACTTTCACCTCACAGGGCTCAAGCATTGATAAGGCACCGTTAAGCACCCGGCAGTAAATCGCTTCTTTACTGCCTTCACGATACGCGCTTGCAGCCGATTTACAATTTGTTTTACTTTATTCCAGTTGATGGAATTCCATAAAGCTTCAAAGCTCTTCCGGCCGTCAATGGTTGCCCATTGTCTATCCGCACCTAAAAGATTAAATCGATGCATTCGTTTCCCGTGATTCAACACCAGTCGGAAGTCTGCTCACTTTCGTGCCGGGTAAAATTTGAACCCGTATCTGTTCCACTACAGAACCGCATTCGCTTTCTCCGACCTCCTTTACCTACTTATCTATCGGCTCTCCTTACGGATCGCTTTCCATACTTAAATGGAGGCAATTGGGCTTACCATGTTCCACTGATTCTACACGATGGGTTAGCGTCTGCCTGTTTGCCGGGGGAATCACAGATCGCGTAAAGTGCCATACGAACACTCCAACCATACCCCTTACCATTTTGGTTCAGGCCTGTCAGCATCTTTGGCCTGTTCACCGTCACGACATTTATCAGTAGTTCACATATGTTACACATACCATCATTTCTAGCTCCCATCCGGTTCGATGCTACCAGAGTTGAGATCCTCTCACGATTCTCTCTCCCAGTCTAAAGGACTGAGGGCTTCATTGTTCCCCGGGCTTCGCTGGGCGCGAGCATGCCGAGGTAGAAAACTACTGGCGATACAGTAGGCTAATTCCACGATTAGCAATATAATCAGCGACTTCAAGTCGCAACGCATGCTAGGTGGTGTGGGAGGGCCTCTCAGCGATGGGCGGTCCTATCCCGATCTGCAGCGCGTTAATCAGGCTTACATACTATCATGATTCTCCGGCGGAACGTCTGGTACTTTCTTGAGCACTGCCTGGAACTTCTCTCGACTAGCCCTTCCCGCTCTTTTCTCAATGTATTCCTCAGTTAACAGTGCAGCCATTTTTTCAGCAGCAGCAGAGGCGATAAACTGATTAATAGAAACTCCCTCTTGCTTGGCCAGCTTTCGTATTTGTTCATGGAGAGAATTAGGTAGACGCAAACTTAGTGTACTCATGCTATAACTCCTATCTCGGCAAGGAAATCTTTGGGATCAAGAGCCCGCAAGCCGAACTTTTCAATGTTTCGGAAACGGCGCTTATTGTATGTGATAATAGCTTCACAACCCGCTGCCACAGCGACTTCCAAGACTAGGTCATCAGATGGATCCGGCAAAAAAGGTCGCCACAGGAAGAATATATCTTGTTGGTAACCGACATAGCAGAGAAAATCAATGAAGTCGCTAATGTCTTCTTCAGAAATTTCAGAGGGGAGATTTCCCCGCCTTAGTACGCCTTCATACTCGAAAATCAAAGGAACTGAGATTGCAATAGTAAACCTATCACTGGGAAGGAGAGAAACCAGTTTATACGAAGCGCCACGACGCGACCTTAAAGCTGAGACCAGAACATTCGTATCGATAACAATACACATATGGTATTGTATATCATACCATTATATGTCGGGCAAGCATATTTTAAGTGCCTGCAGAACGTTTGCGCTTCACCAGCCGGGAAAGCAAACTTGGCGTGCGCTAATTCGAATTATAATGATGCACATAGGCAAGAGCGAAAAACGGTGATGCTTTGCCCGGTCTAAGTGAAAGCGCTTGTTCGGCGCGGGTCTAGCTTATATTTGTATCTGAAGATCAAGGATATCCTTCATTAGGCGAAAATGACTGTCCAGAAAGTAAATTTCACAATGATTTTGTTTTGCGTTTTGGACGATGATAAGATCCGGTATGCCAACACCATTCAAACCATTTTTGAGGCATTTGTATTGATACTCAATAATTTGGTTCCAATTAATAGATAAGTTCAACTTTTTAATATTAAGCAGAGAAGTATTCTTAATTTTCTTCTACTATTTTTATTGATAATAATTTTTTCTTGAAATGCTCGAAGTATTAATGCAGACTGTTAAAAATTAACTTCTTATCGTCATGTTTTATCAGAAAACGCCGATCT
>JAUVVL010000187.1 GCA_030604635.1 Desulfobacteraceae bacterium | reverse complement strand
CCGCCGGAGGCGGACAAGTGCTTGCTCGCCTGTGGCGAGTTGGACGTTCGACCTGCCCGCAATGCCTTTGGGTGGTCTTGGTAGAATGTCCTGGTGTCTCGGCCCGGTGACAATGATCATGCCACCATCGTTTGTGATGCATGGCAGGCGGGTGTTCGATGTTCATCTTTTCCCATTCAACGTTCGATGTTGAACGTTCGATGTTCGATGTTCATTTTTTTAAGGTCATAACCTATGATTGAACTCCTGGCGTCGGTTACGATGGTTCCCGGCGCAACGACCACGGCTGCAAGAATATCGTCCCTGCCGTCATTGTCAAAATCGCCGATAGCATAGTCGCTGATACATCCTGATACCTTCGGGGTTTGCCAATTCATCGTAAGCCCAATATTTTTCCAGGAAAGAGATACTATCTGGCCGCTGGTGAACTTTCGATAACGGCTGAACAGTCGTCCTAGTAAGCCCTGGTTGCTGACCACGACCAGTTCATGGTCGCCGTCTCCGTCAACGTCCTGAACGTAGATCCGTTGGGGCAGATAGAGGCGGTCTGTGTCGCCCCCGTGTTGTGACCGGATCTCAAGGTAATTTATGCTGCCGCCATAAGGCTCGACGCTCTTCCATTTTTCTTCCCCCGACGGACTGAAAATACGGATACGGTCGCTTCCGTCGAATGCAGCGATCATTTGCTGGCCCTTGTTCATGACGTCACCCAGGGCGATCCCAAAAATGTTTATCCCTTTCGGCAAGGTTAAAGGCTCTTCAGGTTCGTACTCGCCGTTGCTCCAGGCTAGGCGATAGACCCCAGGGGTAAAGGGCTCGTCCAGCTTTCGTCTCTGTCCCAACAGGACCTTGCCCCGTTCAGGAACGTGTATAACCCTGTAATACCAGGGGTCTCCCTTGCTGACCCGTCTGAAATCGTCACCGTTCCATTCCAGCACAAATGAATCAAGACGCTGTCCGGCCCCCTTCAGGCTTGTGACAAATATCTCCGCACGCCCATTGCCGTTAATGTCAGCAACGTCAACGCCGATGAATCTCTGGGATCCCTTTCCGGCAATCTCTTTTATTCTTAGAAACCTCTTGTTCTCAAAGCGGTGCACATAAATGTGTCGATCGCTTATGAATACTGTCTCTGTTTTGCCGTCTCCATCCACATCGCCAAGGGATAACCCTTTGATGAAAATCTTAAAGTTCCGGCTCTTCCAGAACCCTGCCGGCTCCATGCCGCCAGGTTCCGCGAGGCCGGGTGCCGCTGCCGGGGGCGTCCACCGGGCCCGGGCAGGACGGGCAAAAACCGTTTCGTTGATTTCAGCAGCAAGAAGATTGACCCGGGGAATCACCTCGTCGATTGTCTTCATCTGCTTGAAGAAGGTAAGCGTCGGCCTCTTCTGGTGGACATCCACCATCCTGGCGTCAAGGCTGGCGCTGTCGCCGAAGATGGTGAGACTTCCGAACAAGACATGGTCAGCCCGGAGTCCGGCGCCTAAGGCACGGGCGATTTCTTCATTAACCGGCACGGATACGTCTCTGAGCGCATGATCCGTTTCATCCCTGCCAATGACCACCACCCTCTCTTCCCATGACAGGCGGGAGGTGAGCATGTCAACGATGCCTTTCTGCATGAATGAAACATCCCTGTCGGCGTTTATCTTGAAGGGCAGGATTGCCACCCGGGAAGGCTCGCCGGCCATGGCCCCTTCAGCGGCAATGACCACCGCAAACAAGAGCAGCACCAAGTTAAAGAGTCGTTTTTGCATTTTAGTTTTCAATTCCTCTCCTTTACTTTGTTCAGGACAAGTTCACCCAGTTCCCCATAATCGTGTCAAGTGAACTATTTTGCAAAAAAATCAAGTCGGAAACTCTGGAACCTAAATCGCTGGACGCTCTGCATCCAATACATCAGCTGTGACTGTAAGGGAGAACCGTTCTTTTAGGTCGCGAAGCGCCTTGCGGCATCCCTCTCACCTCCTTGGAAAATTTGCTGCATATTAATTAATTTAACAGCCGGGAAAACTTTTTGCAACCATTTATAAGATATAAGGAATGGCCTGATTTTCGGGAAATAATGTTTGACTTTTAGTTCCTAAAAAATTATATGTCCTTTTCCGGCAGAAAATTTTATAACACTTTAACTTTAGGCATTTTGTAACTGCTAAGGTATCTTGCCACCAAGACACGCCGACTTCGCCAAAGCAGCTGCGACGGCTGAACAAGGCACCAAGATTATTGAATATTATTGTTCTACTTTTTTCTTGCAATGCATTCTTTTCTTTCAGATAAGAGTGTAAACCTGCCCGCCGGCCGGCAGGCGGGATTGATATGTTTTTATTTCCTTTGTGCCTTAGTGGCTGAACAGTTACGGCATTTTAATCTAAAACAGGAGGATATTATGAAAAAGCTTTTAGTTTTTTTGTGTGTTGCGGGTTTTATTGTTTCCCTCGCTTCGCCCCTTATGGCCGGAGGTATCGTCAACAAGCAGAATTTAAGTGCCGAGTATCTCAGGACCTTCAGCAGAAACGCGGCCACCGATGCCGCTGATGCAACTGTCTTCAACCCGGCCGGTGTCATGAAGATGGAAGACGGCTTTTACGGAAACCTTGGTATTTTTTATGCTTTCAAAGACTATAACAATGAGATCGGGGGTACTGACTACGACTCTGATGAACCTTCAATTGTGCCGGGCCTGTTTGCACTCTACAAACAGGACAAGTGGGCAGGCTTTTTTGCCGTTACAATCCCGGGCGGCGGCGGAAAGGTGGATTATAAGAACGGGAGTGCAACAACGCTTGCTTTAACAGGTGGGCTCTTTCCCAGTAGCCTGGTAGCTGAGAGCATCTACTATGGTTATACGGTGGGAGGAGCTTACGCCATCAATGATATGGTATCGGTGGCTGCCGGTCTGCGGTACGTAGACGCTAACAAAGAGATAACAGCCAAACTCTTCCCTGGAATACCACCTGTTCTTACCGTCGATTACGAACAGACCGCTGACGGATGGGGCGGTTTTTTGGGGGTAAATTATACGCCGAGGGAGGATCTCAATATCGGTTTCCGGTATGAAACCGCTACGAAACTCGATTTTAAAACCAAGGAGAATATTGATGATTTAGGTGCGATTACAGATGGCGCCATGGAAAGGGAAGACCTACCCGGCCTCATAGGGCTTGGGGCTGCTTATAAAATAAAGCCCAACCTCAAGTTGGACCTGAGCTTTACCTACTATCTGGAAAAGAGCGCCAAATGGGAAGGCAGGCTCGAGGATGAGGGCAACAGCTGGGATCTGGCTATCGCCGCTGAGTATACTTTTAATCCTCAACTGAGAGGCAGCCTGGGGTACATGCTTACCAAGACCGGCATAGACGCGGATGATATGCTGCCGGAGAACCCGGAACTGGGCGCCAGCACGCTTTGCGCCGGAGTGGCATGGGAACCAAGGGACAACATGACGCTGAACTTTGCACTGATGAATACTTTCTACGATTCAGAAACAACTTCCTTCGGCGTTAAATACGAGAAAAGCATTCTTGGTATTGGATTCGGTATTCAGTACAAGTTTAAGTAATGTAATACAAAATAGATCAATCCATACGAAATGAAAAGGGCCGGGTTCATCCCGGCTTTTTTTATCCAAGATCACTCTTGTCCAAAAAAGACTTTGATAGCTATATTTTTCACCGCAGAGGCGCAAAATTCGCAGAGAAAAATACTATTTCTTTTCTGCTGAGAGGGCAGAAAAGAAATAATTGAATCGCTTTTCTATAATGAAAAGTAACCGTCTTATGGCTTGAAATTATTGTTTTTCGTCCCCGCTTTCAACGGGACAGGCCGGAAACCGAGAAAACAATAGATCCAATAGATCCTGTTAATCCTGTCCAATATAAAAATTATAATTCAGTCGAACCCATAAATTCTTATGACGATCCGCAAAAGTTAAACCTAATAAGGCGGTCACCGTATTTTTTGACAGAGGAATGAAAGGTAAACAATGAAATTAAAGGTAGACAAAGAAAGTAATGCTCTATATTTCCGGTTAGATGAAAATGCGATAGTTGAATCAGAGGAAGTCCGTCCTGGTGTAATTCTTGATTTCGATAAAAATGGTCGGGTAGTTGGAGTTGAATTTCTTGACATTTCAGAACGAGCCAGTCAGGAAGAATTAACTACCCTGCAGTTCCAAACCGTGTAGCTCTGGTATTTCAAGAACCAGATTTGCCTTAAGCCGCATGGCGCACACTGCAGAGTTAACCTACCATTATATTTGTCAATAAATCACTAATCACGAAAACACTAAATATTGTTGGTGGGATATTTTGAAACATTGTTCATTATTTCGGCATTAACCAAACTGTCCCCAATATTCCCGAAAAGTAAGAATCCTCTCTTTTTGTTCCGGGGAAAACAAAAAAGGCTCTACATCTTTGGCTAAAAATTTTAGGTCTAATTCTTTTACCCTGCGGGAAAAAAGCTCGATAAATTCTGTTTTATCTATTCTCAGATATTTCCCAATGTAATCAAAATCAGGCACGGTCAGTCCCAATAAAAAGGAAACATCAAACAAATCACGGCCTTTTTCGCGTTTTCTTTGCAGCACAGCCAGCATTTTTTGGGATAAAAGCACCTGAGCAGGCGCTCTCAGAATTTGCCGGTAAACTGCAAATTTATTCAGCAGGAAATTCTGCGGCTCATAAAACTTTTCTTTGGCTTCGCTGTCTATCCGGATCATTATTTTTTTTCTGACATCACTGCTGATTCCCAACTTGTACAAAATTTCCGGGAATCTAATATAACAATGGTAAGCCCCCCGCTCGATGATTCTATATTCAATAAGAAATCCTTTGTACTCCATATCCCTGCAAGTTTTTTTCAGCAGTTTCTCAAATTGTTCAAATGACAGACCAAAATTATCAAAGTCAAGATCTTCAGAAAAACGGTAACTCTGTAACAAAATTCTGATGGCTGTGCCGCCGATAAAGCTTAAAAACAGAGCGTCTTTATTCTTAAATAAGGAATCCAGTAATTCATGCTGCAGATACTCAACCAGAGCTCCCTGCGGATTTCTTTGAACCAATTGTTCCGGGAAATATCCGGAAATCTGTTCTATTGTAAGCACTGCATGGCCCACCTTTTCAGTTTTTTTATTCTAAATACCTGCAGATATTTTATAAATTTCTCCTTACTTAAGGTTTCACTGAGTTGATCATAATTAAACCTTATGCTCTCAAAATCCGGCTGGTTATTAATATTCGCCAAATTTAAGTACAAATAATCCAACACGGCTTTTTCCGGCTCGGCCATAAGGTACCGGCCGTTGTCTGTTTTTATTTCACGGTATCCCCAGAAAAGTTCACTTTTTATATGGCGGTAAATAAAATGTCCAAACTTGTTGTTAAAAGTCCTGGTAGTTTTCCCGGTCACGCTGACATAGGCATAAACCATTTCCGGAATAAAGCCATAAAAAGACAGGGCGCTCTCCAAACTTAAGTAACTGGGTTGATAAAGCACGGAAGCTATTTCTTCGCCTTTAATTTTTTCGTAATCCTTAGCAAAGGCATAAATTCCATTTTTTAACTTTATTAAATATCCTTTTTTTGTCCAAAGTGTGATCTGATAATCATGAATTTTTTTGCCTGCTAACAAAAGATCATTTTTTGAAAAAATAGGTGTTCTGATCAACAAAGCCAAGTCGTTATATTTCATTTTATTATTATAATTAATAAGATAATGCAATGTCAAGTACTTTTTGCCAAGGATTCATTCTTCTCGCGGCTCCCGCTGATAAACAACCTGTGGCGAAAAGTTGCCCAAAAGTGCCTTAAGCGGAAACAGGTAAGACATCTTGGTCATCGGCTTAATCTGCGCCATCTGCGGTTATTTTTTTACCCAAAACAGCCTGTCCCGCTGTGCCCTCCGACTCATGCCTCATGACACCCGTCTCATCAATGCCCCTTTTAATATCTTAAAATTTTCAACAGAATAATATTTCCGCTGCTCTTTTTCTAATAATGAGCCAAGCTTGACGGTATAATCTCTCCGTGGAAAAGCATTGATAAGTCCGAGAACCTCTCTTAGCGTATCAACAGATGCCTCCAGCGGAACGCCTCTTTTAAACAGAAATTCCATGTCAAAGACATCCCTGATTTCCTGACGATCCAGAAATGCCTCAAGTTTTGACTCCATCATGTCGCTTAAGGATACAGCCTTCAAAAAAACCTGCGTATTTGCATATTTGCTATAAGCGATTACCTGCTCAACATGGATTTTTTTGACTTCCTTGTTTACCCCGTAAGTCTGGAAGATCGTACTGGGGCGGATCTCCAGTTTCAGGCTCCTTGGGTAATCAGGCGACCTCAGTTCAAAAAGGATTGTATAAAATTTCTTTGCGCTGTCCTTTATATCATAATGCTTTGCAAGATAAGCCTTCATATTCTCAAAAAATTCCAGCTCCAGATCCTTGATAACCCAAAAATCCAGATCAACGGAAAATCGTTCGAGTCCATGGCACAGGCGCAACATCGTGCCGCCCCCAAAGACAATCTGCATGAGAAATTTACCGCTGTTGAGCCTGTCCAGAACTTCAAGCTCAAACCGTTCCTGCATGATTAAATCCTGCATAGCCCTCTGATAGCCTTCTGCGTTTTTTCAGGGAAAATGACCATGATATCGGCAATTAACTTCTTATCCAGCGTCTTTAGATCACAGGCATGCCAATCCATGGAATATTTTCCGAACGCGCAAAGATGCGCTGTATCAACAAACGCCTTTTCCTTCGTAGCAATAAAAAGCTCTTCGTGCCTTACAAATCCAAAGTAATACTCTTTTTTAAGCTTGTAGTAATTAAACGCGACGCCCTCTGCCTCGAATCTGATCGACCGTTTAACAGAAATACTATCATACCAGTCTCTCTGCACCTGGGTAGTAATCCCGTAAAATGAAAGCGCTGTCACGCAAGAAACATACGAGGGAACCTGTAGATAATTGGCTATTTTGAAGCAATCGTCACGATTATAACGTGGCCAGTTTCCGGCTGATACATAGAAATTTTTCTTTAACCTTAAAAAAATCCCATTTTTTACATAACGGCTGCATAATACCTGAGCGGATTCATTTTTAATATCAGCAGCTTCCGCCAGGTCATCCACGGAAAAAAATAACTTGCTCGATAAATAATTCAGGGCCTTTGTTTTCATAATGCAAACATACATCCTTAACAATTGTGTTAAGAATATATACTCAGACAATATCTGTCAACTAAAACGCCCCTGTTTACGGTCTCTACTCGTCATCCATCCATCTTTAGCCAGTTGAATAGGGGTTCCCTTCAGGGAAATTCAACCGGGCCATTCGCGCGGGAATCAGCCATCCTTTATTTCCCAGTCTCTGACTTCTGACCTCTTTACCCCGCCTGTCGAAGCGAAGCGTAGATCCCGCTATCGGGGCCCCGTAGCTCCCCGTGGAAAGACCGGGACATGGCCGGAAGATGGTACTGGGCCTGCAACTCAACCGCCCGGCCTGTCCCGCCTAGCGGGGCTGCGCTCAAGACGCCCCAGTACCATCTCCCGGAGCTACGGGGTAAACAAAGCACGCTAAGAAAGACATTGTGACCTTTGAAAAATGCTCAATTTTGTTCAAGTTCAAGGAAGGCGAAAATTTTAACCACAGGAATACATGGAGTATTTTGAGGATTAAAATTTGAGCCTGACACAGAAATTGGGCAAAAGGGGGCGTT
>JAUVVL010000281.1 GCA_030604635.1 Desulfobacteraceae bacterium | reverse complement strand
GTGAGTGGTAAATTTATGAGTAAGCAGCATAAAACAAGCGAAACATATTATGGATTCGAACAGGGGCCCATACGACCGCCCAGCGAGGCATACAGCCTGCTCATCCGTGTCACCCGCAACTGTCCCTGGAATCGCTGTACGTTCTGTCCCGTTTACAAGGGATCCCGTTTTTCCATACGCCCGGTTGACCATGTAAAAAGGGATATTGATGCGGTTCACAGATGCGTTGAGATGTTGCGGCAGATGGCCGACGAATCCGGCCGTATCCTTCGAACCGAGCTCCGTAAAGCGGCTGGAAACAATAAACAATTGGATCCCCAGGCCTTTAATGCCGCCATGAACTGGTTTTCCGGCGGTATGAGTTCCGTTTTTATCCAGGATGCCAACAGTCTCATTATAAAACCTGCCGACCTGGTGGAAATTCTGATCCATCTTAAAAAGTTTTTTCCGTGGGTTGAAAGGATAACATCATATGCCAGATCACATACCATTGCACGGATCAAGGACGACAACCTGAAGGCTATAAGAGAAGCCGGCTTAAACAGAATCCATATCGGCCTTGAATCCGGCTCTGATCAGGTTCTCAAGATGACTAAAAAAGGGGTTACCAAACAAACCCATATCAAGGCTGGTCTCAAGGTAAAAAAGGCCGGAATGGAACTGTCCGAGTATGTCATGCCTGGTCTTGGCGGAAAGCAGCTTTCCAAGGCCCACGCCCTGGAAACGGCCGATGCCCTAAACCAGATAAATCCCGATTTCATCAGGCTTCGAACCCTGGCAATTCCAAATGACGTGGAGCTTTATAATGATTATGAAGCCGGTCGTTTTGAAAAATGCACTGATCTTATGATAGCCAAAGAGATTCAGTTGCTGATTGAATCACTGGACGGGATTACCAGTGTTTTCAAAAGCGATCATATCCTGAATCTTTTTGAGAACCTGGAAGGTGTTTTACCCGGTGACAAAGATCGTATGCTCGAAATTACACGTACCTTCCTGGCAATGGAACCAGAGCGCCAATGCGTCTATCAGGTGGGAAGAAGACTCGGATTTTTTTCCCGTATCAGCGATATGGAAAGTCCCCACAGGCTGGCCAAGGCTGAAAAGACATGTCAACAGCTTGGTATTACGCCCGAAAATGTTGATGAAGTTATCGATGAATTGATGAAAAGGTTTGTTTAGTTGTAACTGCTCAGGTATCTTGCCACCAAGGCACGCCGACTTCGCCAAAGCAGCTGCGACGGCTGAACAAGACACCAAGATTATTGAATATTATTGCTCTACTTTTTTCTTGCAATGCATTCTTTTCTTTCAGATAAGAGTGTAAAATTGATATATTTTTATTTCCTTTGTGTCTTTGTGTCTTAGTGGCTGAATAGTTAAATTTAGTTTTCTATTAATTAGCATGGCACAGAGTCTTGACTTAAAATACGGAACCCGGAAAATCTCCTTTAATCTCCCGGATCAAACGGAAATTTTTCGAATAAATGAACCCGAAACAAAGATAACAACGCCAGAGTTTGCATCCAGACTTCGTAATGAACTCGAACGATTGAAACCGGATTTTACAAATGTAGCCCTGGTTCTTGCAGATAAAACCCGTTTGTGCGGTTATCCGGAATTTCTGCCGGTGCTACTCAAGACACTTGAGGCCTTTGGCGCAGAACCTGATCGAATCACCATGTTTATAGCATACGGCACTCACCCCCGCCAGACTGATAAAGAGTGTCGCACCGCCTACGGTGATACATATCAAAAAATTCGGTTTATACATCACGATTGCTTGGACAATAGCTGCTTTGTAAATCCGGGACAAACCACGCGCGGCACTCCGGTGCTTATTCGACGCGATATTATTGAAGCCGGTTTTCTTATCACCTTTGGTGCAACCTCGCATCATTACTTCGCTGGATACGGTGGCGGACGAAAGTTGATTTTTCCTGGCCTTGGCCACAGGAAAGCGATTTATCATAACCACGGGCTGTTTTTGGATGCACAGCTTCAAGCACTTTCCCCTTTCTGCCAATCCGGGGTATTGGACGGAAATCCGCTGGCAGAGGATTTAGCGGAATTTGAAACCTTTTGCCCGGCTGATTTTGCAATCCATGGAATTCTTGATAGCCAGGGAAATGTTTGCGATTTATTACCCGGAGTCGGGACGGATCATTTCCGCAAAGCCTGTGCCGACCACGGAGAAAACTGCGAGATAGCCGGCGCCCAACAGTATGACCTGGTCATTGCCTCCTGCGGTGGATATCCGAAAGATATTAATTTTATTCAAAGCCATAAAGCTATAGATAATGCTTCGAAATTTGTCCGTGACGGAGGCAGCTTGATCATCCTGGCAGAATGTCGCGACAGAGTCGGGTCGAGAACCTTTTTGCCCTGGTTTGAAATCGGAAGTTGGGAAAAGGCATTCAAGGGATTATTAGAAAAATACGAAGGAAATGGCGGCACCGCGCTTTCCATGATGTCTAAATTGCAACGAATAAATATTTTTCTGGTCACGGATTTGAATGATTCTGCCAGTGAAACCATCGGCTTTGAAAAAATTTCCATGGACAAGGCAATAAATCTTGTTAAACAAGCAACCGGATCCATAGCAGCGATACCTAATGCCGGCCTGTTGGTGAAGGTCCCGGGTTAAGCGCTTGGCAAAATAAACATCGACAAAAGTTTCTGATGCGACATAAGCAAAATCATCTTGATATGCAATCTTTAATAGTGGCAATATAAGAAATGTATGGTCATTAATTTTATTTTATAGATATATACTGGATATTAAAGGAGCGGGCATGGCAGAACAGAACGGAATCATTGTGTATTCAGACGATGGAAAGCTCGTTGTTCCGG
Organism: Desulfobacteraceae bacterium; assembly: GCA_030604635.1. Lineage (GTDB taxonomy): Bacteria > Desulfobacterota > Desulfobacteria > Desulfobacterales > UBA11574 > JAUVVL01. The sequence continues at coordinate 1,346 of JAUVVL010000281.1, read as the reverse complement.
ATTTCCCTGTTATTCCATTTATCGAAGGAGATGGCACCGGGCCTGATATCTGGCGGGCAACGCGGAAAGTGTTGGACAGTGCAGTTTCAAAGGCATATGGGGACGGGCGAAAAATTCAATGGAAGGAAATGCTGGCCGGAGAAAAGGCTTTTAACGAAATCGGCAACTGGCTCCCTGGAGAGACACTGGAGGAGATAAAGATTTGCCGGGTCGCCATCAAAGGGCCTCTAACAACCCCTGTGGGCAAGGGGATACGGAGTATCAACGTGAGCCTTCGTCAGGAGCTGGATCTTTATGCCTGCATCAGGCCGGTAAAATACATTACGGGCATTCCCAGCCCCATGCTTCGACCGGAACAAGTGGACATGGTTGTATTCAGGGAGAATACCGAAGATGTATATATGGGCCTTGAATGGGAAGCAGGATCTTCCATGGCAAAAAAGATCATCGCTTTAGTGAAAGAAGAAGAGGGCCGGGAAATCCGTAATGACTCGGGTATCGGACTGAAACCCATCAGTCGTTCCTGCACCTCTCGATTGGTGCGTATGGCTATTGAACATGCCATTGATCTTCACAAGAAAAGTGTAACCCTTGTCCATAAGGGAAACATTATGAAGTTTACTGAAGGGGCTTTTCGAAACTGGGGATACGAGGTTGCCCGTGAGGAATTCGGGGAATGGACAATTACCGAAGATGAATTGTGGGAAAAACATAAAGGAGACATTCCTGCGGATAAGATCGTTATCAAGGACCGGATCGCAGATGCCATGTTTCAGCAAATTCTTTTGCGCCCCGAAGAATATGATGTCCTGGCAATGCCCAATCTCAATGGCGATTATATGTCCGATGCTCTGGCAGCAATGGTCGGCGGGCTTGGCATGGCGCCTGGAGCAAACATCGGAGATGGTATCGCGCTCTTTGAAGCCACCCATGGAACAGCTCCCAAGTATGCAGGTCTGGATAAGGTGAATCCCGGGTCGTTAATTCTTTCCGGGACCATGATGCTTGATTATCTGGGTTGGCATGAGGCTGCCGATCGTGTGAGAGAAGGATTATTAAAAGCCGTGGGGCAAAATCAGGTGACCTATGATCTGGCCCGGCAGATGGAAGGTGCTAAAGAAGTAAAATGCTCGGAATTTGCGGAGGCAATTGTCCGAAATATTTAACCCTAATTTTGTATGAAAATAGCCACAGATCCACACAGACCCGCCTGCCGACCGGCGGGCAGGTCCGCTGATTTTATATATAATTGGCAGAATTCCTTAACCCTGGCCCAGACCGATCACCAATACTCTATACTCAAAAAGTCAGGTTTGTAATGATGCATAGGCCAGATCAATATATAT
>JAUVVL010000084.1 GCA_030604635.1 Desulfobacteraceae bacterium | reverse complement strand
GGACCTTGGAGTGGTGGAGTAATGAAGCAATAATAGTTTCCAATACTCCATCACTCCATTACTCCAATTCATTCAAGCAGTTTTATTATGATCGTCTTTAAACTCACAGCTCATTTCATAAAAATTAAATTATCTTGGACACTGATGACAAAGGTATATAAAAATGCTAAAAAAAATCAGCCATGAAGGCTCGAAACTTTGTGGGATTATAAAACAATCATAACATAGCTTGACAGCGATCTTGTTTTGGCATATTGTTGAGTGAACACTCAGTCAGTAATAAAATTAATGCTAAAGGAAACTTTCTATGGGCCGCAAGGACGATATAATCAATGCTGCTGTAAGCCTATTTGCCGAAAATGGGTATTTTGCAACACCAACCTCAGCAGTTGCAAAAAAAGCTTGTGTTGCGGAAGGGCTGATTTTCCACCACTTTAAAAACAAGGCTGGGATTCTTATCTATATCTTCACAGAACTTTCCGAAGTCTATATACGGGAAATTGAAACACTTATAAAAAAGGCTAAACCCGGACTTGATGCTTTGCTGGCAGTTGTACGTTTTCATTTTGAGTTTGCGGAAAGCAAATCAACAAAATTCAAAGTGCTATTACGCGATTTTCCTTTGGAACTCACCTCATCCGACTCGGAGGCTGGAAAAATCATTGCCGAGCATATGACCATTTCGCTCAATCAAATTAAAAAGTGCATAGAACGAGGCCGGAAGGATGGTTCCATAAGGGACGTTCCTATGGAAGAGACTGCTTACATTATCCGAGGTATGTTAAATGGTCTAAGCAGATTTAAAATTAACATGCCAGGCATAAGCATCAATCCTAACATTTATTCGGAAGTAGAAAACTTTTGCCGTCGAAGCCTTTCGCGACAAAACAAATCATCTGATTCGTGAAGATGATAACGCACATAGGATCTTAATTTGCAAAATTAGATTTTTAGTAACATTTTAGCCCTTTGAAAACATTATCGCATTCAGGTAATCCGGTTTTAAACCGTGTCAACCACGCCGAAGGCGGATAAAACTCGTGCATAGGTGAGCGTAAAGAAAGAACAGGTGCTATCCTGTATATAAAAGCCGATTAAATGCGCATATTATTTAACTCACAGGTAAAATTTGCTATTTTGCTGTTCTTTCTTAACGCTCACTAATACCCTCAGACAGTGACCCACTTTAAAACCGGATCACCTGAATGCTTGTGGGGCACGTTTTTTCAAAAAATTAAATTAATACAATTTTCTTATGCCGGTCCGATGCTCATTGTATCATCGGATGGATTGCGTTTTGGTTGCAGAGGAAGAACAACTTAAGCGAAAATATGCATCAGATGAAAACAGATTTTACAGACTTACATTTACTCAGGATTCCGCTTCCTTTCCGTCTGAAAGAAGTCAACCTCTATCTTCTAATAGACAGTAGCGGCGCCACTCTGATTGATACCGGCCCACACACTGAAGCAGCGATAAAGGCTTTGGGCGAACAGTTTGAAAGTCTTGGCATTTCCTGGGAAAGCATCCATACGGTGCTTATTACCCACTACCATAGTGACCATTGCGGTATGGCCGCTGAGATCAAGAAGCGGTCGGGCGCAACGATTTACATGGCGCGTCAAGATGCCGAGCTGTTGCAAATTTTCCTGGCCCATCCTGATAGAATCGTTGGTGATGATGACTTGTACGTCCGCCACGGAATGCCCGGAAAAATGGTGGCCTTGCTCAGAGCGGTTACTGATCCGCTCATGGAACTTATCCCTTCCTTTGAGCCGGATCAATTCTTCCAGGAAGATCAGCCTATAGTCTTAGAACCGTTCGTCTTTGTGCCCATCCACACGCCAGGGCACTCACCGGGCCATACTTGCCTTTTCGAGCAAAAAACAGGGCTTTTTTTCAGCGGGGATCATGTTTTGCCTGAGATAACCCCTAACATTGCCGCTCACCCAGAGTCACCTCTCGAAGATCCAATGGCAACATTTTTAAGATCACTGGAGGCGATTATGCGCCTGGACGTTGCCCAGACCTTTCCTGCCCACGGATCATCTATTAACAACCTTTCCGAAAGGGTCTCTGAGATTATCCTGCATCATATGGAGCGAAAATTGGAAGTCGAAAAGATACTTGCCGGGGGTCCTGCTTCTACGTATGCAATTACCATGGAACTTTTCAACAAGAATCTGCCTTTATTGGAGCGGTGGATGGCCTTTTATGAAACGCTTGCTCACATTGTAAATCTTGAAAACGAGGGGCGGATTAAAAGGGAGGACGGCGCTGACACTATATTGTTTTCATTATCCTAAAACATGAAAAACCTTATGGAATCGAATAGCAAAAATAATGCTACCAAGACAGGTAAAAACAACAAGTCAGAATCTGTAAGTGCCGATGGGCAATCGCGCATGTTGCCCAAAAGATTTTTTCTTGTAATCCTGGTACTCGGAATCGTTATTGGTTCTTTTTATGGTATCCGATGGCTCCAATATTATCTTACTCATGCCAGTACCGACGATGCCAGGATCAAAGGGGATCTCATCGCAGTGAGTCCCTCTGTTCAGGGCAAGATACGGCTTCTTGCTATTAAAGAAGGAGATCAGGTTAAAAAAGGACAGCTTGTTGTCCAACTTCGGGAAGAAGATTATCAGGCAAAGGTGGATGTATCTGCAGGTGTGGTCCAGTCCGTTGAGGCAGCATTGAAGGAGGCTAAAGCCGATTTGAATTTAGTCCGGGAAAAAACACAAAAAGAGGTGCAGGGAGCTGTTGCTGTTTTGTATGCGTCACAGGCACGTCTGAATGAGGCAAAGGCCAGCCTGCGCTTGGCAAAATTAAATTTCGAGCGGACTATCAAACTTTACAAAAGCAAAACGCTCTCTGTAAGCGAGGTGGACAAGACCCAGGCCGACTATGATCTGGCCCTAGCCAGGGTGGCGCTGGCAGAAGAAGAAATCAAGGAAAACCGGACAAAGCTCCAGGTGGCCAAAGCCAATATCGGTAAGGTAACCATAAAGCAGGAGCGTGTCGAATCATTGAAAGGCAGGCTTGAAGAAGCAAGGGCCACACTTGAACTTTCAAAACTTAAACTTGCCCACACTACCGTAACCAGTCCCATCGATGGAATCGTTGCAAAAAAGGTTGCCAAACTTGGTGAGGTTATTAAACCTGGACAGCCTGTTGCTATCATAGTGGATTTGAAAAATGTTTGGGTGGAAGCGAACCTGGAGGAGACCAAGGTAGAACACGTTCAAGTGGGACAGACCGTCGATATCAAAGTTGACGCTTATCCAAAATCAAAGTTTAGCGGCAAGGTTGTCAACATTGGTGCTGCTACAGCATCTGAGTTTTCTCTGATCCCGGAAAGCCGTTCCGCCGGAAGCTTTACCAAAGTTACTCAACGGATTCCCATAAGAATTGAGGTTGTCGATCCTGCAAAGCAGCTTCGACCCGGCATGATGGTAGTAGTTGGGATTGATATCTTCAACCACAAAGAAGAATCAATAAATCAGGCCGAGGCCAGAGAGAAGAAATGATTCATAAAAGCCCCAAGCGAACAATTTCTCCCGGAAAAGATGTCAAGCACCACGGAAATTGAGAAAAGTCCTCTTTATAAATGGCTGGTTGTTATCGCGGTAATGAGCGGAGCCTTTTTGGTGGTGCTGGACATTACAGTGGTCAATGTGGCTCTGCCCAAGATCATGTCTGGCTTCGGGGTTAATCTGGACAAGATCCAGTGGGTCATTACAGCTTACATGCTCACAATGGCTATCATGATGCCTTCTGTGGGCTGGCTTAGCTCCAAAATCGGAAACAAGGTCCTGTTTATATCGAGCCTTGTTATCTTTACCGTATCATCCGTCTTTTGCGGTGTAGCATGGCATGTGGACATACTCATTCTCTTTCGTGCCCTTCAGGGTGTTGGTGCCGGGGCGCTGATGCCGATCGCCATGGTAATCATTTTCGAAGCATTTCCGCCGGAGCAACGCGGCCTTGCCATGGGTGTTTACGGGATTGGCGCTACCTTTGGTCCGGTCATCGGACCCACGTTGGGCGGCTATCTTACTGAACACTTCTCCTGGCATCTTATTTTCTTCATCAATATACCCATAGGACTTTTAGGCTCTTTTCTTGCCGCGATAATCCTACCCGCCGGAAAGACCAAAAAAGGGATGGCCTTTGACCTCTGGGGATTTTTGACCATGGCTATAGGTCTTGGTTGCCTGCTCACGGCCCTCAGCAATGGGCAGCGGGAAGGTTGGACCTCTTCTTATATCCTAACTCTTTTTTCGATTGCAACCTTTGGCCTGACTGCCTTCTTTTGGATAGAACGTCGTGTCTCGCAGCCATTAATTGACCTTAGCGTATATGGGACCTTTACTTATGCTATGGCCACTATGGTCTTCATTATCCAAGGGATCGGACTCTATGGTTCCACTTTCCTGATCCCGATGTTTTTTGAAAGTATGCTGGACTATACCGCACTCCAAGCTGGATTTCTTATGCTACCAATGGCTCTGGTTGTTGGGGTAGTGCTGCCTGTAGCCGGAAAGCTGGCTGATCGTATGGACGGGCGGATACCGATAGTCTTCGGCGTCTTGTTCTCTGCTCTTTCTCTCTACTGGCTTTCATTCGTGGACTTGAAAACCTCAAAGGATACAGCCTACTGGATGTTGATCATGCGGGGTCTTGGCCTCGGGTTTATCTTCCCCCCTCTTATGAATCTTGCGCTCAATAGTCTGCCTGCTGACAAGAGAGCTACTGGCTCCGGATTGATGAATGTCTCTCGACAGATAGGCGGTGTCTTTGGAGTGGCGGTTATTTGGGCACTTCTTGAGCGTCGGGAAATTTTCCACAATTCACTCTTTGCCCAGACGCAGAATCTCGAGTCTTTTGCCACCAAACAGTTTCTCTTCAGCTTTCAGGAGCTCTTTCAGAGGTTGGGAAGTGTGGAGATCGCCGCAAGACAGAAGGCTTTGGCAGTATTACATCTATTGGTCAAGAAGGAGGCGATGGTCGCAGCCTTTGGAGACTGTTTTTTTATCGCAGGAATGATATTTTTACTTGCACTGATTCCAACCCTGCTGCTACGCGTTTCTAAAACTTGAGGAAATTTTGAACTGGATAGATGGTGTGAAAACCATTCTATTTTTCTTATGTTATAGAGATATTTGAGCGTCCTTGTCCAAAAAACCAAAAAAGGGAGCGGGCTTGAATTGCCTAACTCCCTGTTTTTATTCATGGTGCCGAAGGGGAGACTCGAACTCCCACGGAGAAACCCCCACTAGACCCTGAACCTAGCGCGTCTACCAATTCCGCCACTTCGGCACATTAAACATACTATTTAAAAAAGATTGATTTAATACACAAGTTGCTTTATATAAATTTTTTTATTATTCTTGTCAAGATCGTAATTATCCCTTCGGGATGCTTTGCGCGAATTTCGAATTTTGCTGAAAATAAAGTAAGCAAAATATAATATTGATTCAAATAGTTGATGTGTCGGGGACTTTTATCGAAAAGTTATCCTCAATTAAGCGCAATTGGTGATCAGATGTAAAGTCGTGTGGTGTGTGCGAGTTCACACGATTTGGAATCTGATTACCCATGGAGCGGTCTTAAAGACGAAAACTCCCCGACCCCTCAAATAGTTAACTCTTTAAACGGCTTGGCCCTATTATAGACAGCAGGGAAAGGTTGGAATGGAACTAATAGAACATATTGATAAGATTGAAAGACCATTTGAAAACGCTGTGATTACCATAGGCAATTTCGACGGTGTCCACATCGGACATCAGGCTCTTTTTCACGAAGTAATAGAAAAGGCCGATACACTCGGCGGCACATCGATCGTCATGACCTTTGAACCCCACCCTGCCCGGGTGCTAAAGCAAAACGATCATCCACCGCTGATAACCATGTATGAACAGAAGGTCGAGCTTATTTCAAGCTCAGGTATAGATATTCTTATTTGTGTTCCATTTACCAGGGAATTTGCTGCTATATCGGCAAAAGAATTTGTTGAAGATATCCTGTTAATACGTATCGGTATGAAAGCCATTGTCCTGGGAAAAGATTATAGATTTGGCAGAAATCGTGAAGGAAATCTCGACCTTTTGCAAACCTATGCTGAAAATTTTGGATTTGAAGTTATCGTGGCCGACTGGATCCAGACGTTACACACCCGGCCTGGTATAATCAGCAGCACACATACACGTGAACTTGTCATGGCTGGAAAGGTCGCCGAAGCCCAAAAACTGCTGGGTCGTTACTACCAGATCAGAGGCATAGTAGCAACCGGGCGCAACAGAGGGGGGAGGCTTCTTGGATTTCCCACGGCAAATATTGTCCTTCATGATGAACTATGCCCAAAAACCGGGACCTATGCTGTCACGGTGGAATGCGGGAATAAACAATACAAGGGAGTTGCCAACATCGGCTATCGCCCTACTTTTGACGACCACGAATTTGCCGTTGAAGTTCATATTCTCGACTTTAATGAAGACATATACGGACAGAAAATCTGTATTAACTTTATACAGCGAATCAGAGACGAAATAAAATTTTCAAATATTTCCGAACTGTCTGATCAGATCAAAAAAGATATCGTAAAGGCACGCGAAATCCTTTCTTAATAATCCCCGAACTTTTTATTTGGGTCTGCTTTCTAATAATATTTTCTCATATGAAAAAAAACACAACCATTTCCATGGTACTGGGGGTGATAATATCTGCCCTGGCACTTTATCTGGCCGTTAGAAACGTACCGTTTACTGATCTTGTAAAATATCTGGCATCAATCAATTACTTCTGGATATTACCATCTGTTTTGGTAATTTTTATAAGTTTTGCCTTGAGAGCTTTTCGATGGCAGGTAATACTTGAGTCGGCCCACAAAGTAGGTTTCTGGCAGGCATTTCATCCCCTGATGATCGGTTTTATGATAAACTGTATCCTTCCATTAAGGGTCGGTGAAATTGCAAGACCGGCTGTTTTGCAAAGAAAGGAAAATATCCCCTTTTCCACAGGACTTGCAACGGTGGCTGCTGAGCGTGTTTTTGATGTCAGTATCCTGATTATACTTTTTGCTGTGTTGCTTGCAAATGTCCAGATAGATACCGATCTTGATATTGTTGTTGGCAAGCATCATCTCAACAGGGAAACCCTTATGGCGATGCGTGGAGGAATGTTTAAGCTGCTGCTGCTACTTATTGCCGGGATAATCATGGTTAGCTTCAGTACAACCCGCAAAGCAATAAACAGCTTAATAATAAGAATCCCGTCTCTGTTTTTTTTTTCCGGATCTGATTTTAAAGAAAAATTTCAAAAAAAGGTTTGCGCACCTCTGGTAGGCTTTGTGGAAAATTTTGCCTTTGGTTTTGCCCTTGTCAAATATCCGTTAAAGATATGCATTTGTTTAGGACTATCTGTTTTTATTTGGGTTCTTGCGGCTTTTTCATATTACTTAATGGCTCAAGGCTGTCCGGGCATAGAGCTGTCGTTTGCTAAACTTACTACTGTAATGATAATAATCTGCTTCTTTATAGCCCTTCCTTCCGTACCCGGATACTGGGGACTTTGGGAGGCAAGCGGCGTCTTTGCCCTGATCCTTTTTGGGGTTTCCTCAAAAGATGCTCTCGGCTTTACGCTGGCAAATCATGCAATTCAAATGTTTCCTGTGATCATTGCCGGCTTTATTTCAGCGACGATCACAAGTGTAAATATATGGCAGGTTTCGTATGAAAAAAGGCCTGTATAAACAATCTTGATGGCTTTAAAATTATGGCAATACTTGAAATATTAACATATCCGAATAAATTCCTCAGTCAGCCCACAAAACCGGTTACAGATATCGACGAAGAGATCAGGAATTTAATTGAAGATATGGCGGCAACCATGTACGAAGAGCCAGGCATTGGCCTGGCTGCGATACAGGTCGGGTATGACAAAAGTCTTCTCGTTTATGATGTTTCACCAAGGGACGAAGAACGATCTTTGCAGGTCCTGATAAACCCCAGAATTGTATCGAGCGAAGGAACTACAATTTCAGAGGACGAAGGGTGCCTCAGCGTCCCTGATTTCAAGGCAGACGTAAAACGAGCAGCTTCTATCCTGGTTGAAGCTTTGGGCCGGGAAGGAAAACCCTTACGCATAGAGGCGGAAGGATTACTTGCTATTGTTTTGCAGCACGAAATTGACCATTTAAACGGCATCTTGTTTATAGACCGTATAAGCTCCTTAAAAAGGCAGATGTATAAAAGACGTGTAAAAAAGAATTTAAAGAAGTAATGAAGAAAAATGCAAAAATAATCTTTATGGGGACTCCTGAGTTTGCTGTGCCTGCCTTAAAAGCTCTCCGCAAAAACGGCCTAGACGTTACTTTGGTGGTAACCCGGCCTGATAGGCCAAAAGGGCGGGGGCGCAAGGTCGTGCCACCTCCTGTCAAGAAAGCTGCCATCAGCTTGGGTTATGAAGTCATTCAGCCGGCGTCGATCCGAACAGCCGAGTTTTCAGACCTAATTACAAAACACAAACCAGACATCATTGTCGTGGTTGCTTTTGGTCATATAATTCCGAAAAACATCCTTGCTTTGCCGAATTTAGCGACCATAAATATTCATGCATCTCTTCTTCCCAAATATCGCGGACCAGCGCCGATCCAGTGGGCTATCATTAACGGGGAAATGGAGACTGGCATCACCTCTATGTTAATGGACGAGGGTTTGGATACCGGTGACATCCTCCTGTCTTCAAAAATCAAAATTGCTCCTGACGACACTTCAGGCACACTTCACGACCGTTTGGCAGATCTCGGCGCAGATCTTTTGATACAGACCCTGAAATCTTTTGAAACCGATGAAATAATTCCTGTCTCACAGGATCATACCAGGGCCACCTATGCACCATTAATCAAAAAAAGCGATGGCCGTATTAATTGGGGAATTCCGGCCGAAACCCTGGAGGCATTCATACGCGGAATGACACCATGGCCCGGAGCATTTACATTTCGCGGTGATAAACGTCTTATAATCTTCAAGGCCAAACCCATCATAATGGATACCGCCGAAGCCCCTGGCGCCGTGATCAAGGGATTTCCCGATGAACTGCGTGTTGCGACCGGCAAAGGTGTGCTGTCCGTCATGGAAATTCAGGGGGCGTCCGGCAAGCGTCTTTTGATCAAAGATTTTCTGCGGGGGTATAATTTACCTTTCGGAACAATTTTGAGCTGACTTTCTAACCTGAATTCTTCATGAAACCACATAAAGACTTATGGCTGATGAAGTACGTAAAACCGCGCTGTTTATATTGAACACTCTGGATGCAGAGCGTAAAACTCTGGACAGCGTATTTGAAGATATTCTTTGCAAAAAAAATTATCTTTCCAAAAAGGATCGGGCATTACTTCAAGCCCTGGTATACGGCGTTCTCAGGTGGCGACTCCGGCTCGATTGGATCATAGAGTATTTTTCTAACACCCGCTTAAGCAGAGTCGATTCCAAAGTTTTGAATATCTTGCGCCTCGGACTTTTTCAGATAATATATTTAAGCAGGATACCTGTCTCTGCCGCAGTAAATACATCGGTTGAAATGGCCAAATCTGCTGCGGCGCCCTGGGTTGTTGGGTATGTAAATGGTCTCCTGCGAAATGCTGCCAGAGAGTATCAATACGTCCCTTTTCCGAACATTGAAAAAGACCCTGTATCATCATTGTCAGCAAGAAAGTCATTCCCGGAATGGCTCATAAAAAGATGGCTGGATCGGTTCGGTTTGAAGGAGACCGGGTTGCTTTGTGATGCAATCAACAACATCCCTCCCATAACCGTACGCGCCAATAGACTTAAGGCCAGCCGGGAAAAACTGGTGAAATCCCTTGAAGAATATGCCGAAAAGATTAAGATCACAGATTATGCACCGGACGGGGTCTCTTTTTTCAACCCGAAGATATCTATTCCTGAAATAAAGGCTTTTGAAGACGGCCTATTCCAGGTCCAGGATGAAGCCGCACAACTTGTTACCCTTCTTTTAAACCCGCAACCCGATGAAACTGTTTTAGATGCATGCGCCGGTCTCGGCGGAAAGACCGGTCATATCGCCCAGATAATGGAAAACCGCGGCAGGCTTTTTGCTATGGACAAAGATGAAAAAAAGCTTAAACAGCTTGAGTCAGAAATGCATCGACTTGGAATTTCCATTGTCTCAACCTGTATTCACGATTTGAATAACCCATTAAACCTAAAACGTTTTGAAAAATTCGACCGTATTCTTTTAGACGCACCATGCTCAGGCCTGGGAGTTTTGCGGAGGAATCCGGATACTAAATGGATCACATCAAAACAAAACCTGGCATACTACCACAAAAGACAGGCCCTGTTTCTGGATAACCTGGCACATCTTGTCAAGCCATCCGGGGTTTTGGTTTACGCTGTCTGCAGCACAGAACCCGAGGAAAATGAATCTGTGGTAAAAGGCTTTTTGAATAAACACGCAGAGTTTGCTGTGGAAAACAGCACAAAGGGACTACCAAATAAGGCTTGCTCTCTTGTAAATAATGATGGATATTTAATGACGTTTCCTCACCTTAACAATATGGATGGTTTTTTCGCGGCATGCCTAAAACGGATAAAATGATGTCACGAATAATAAAAATAGCGGCCTTACTTTTGATATTTATCCTTGTTGTTGGTGTAAGTGCATACCTGACCCTCACGCTTATTATTAAGAGTGAGGATACTGTTGTCGTTCCTGATCTGGTTGGGAAAGATGTTGTTTATGTTCTTGAGTTATTAACAGATCTGGGGCTTAATGCAAAAGTCAAGGGATCTGAATATAGTAACGAAGTTTCCAAAAATCATATCATTTTCCAGGAACCGGAGCCCGGCGCTGAAATAAAAAAAGGGCGTGACATCAAGATAATACTTTCAAAAGGCGCCAGATCTATTTTAATGCCCAATCTTAAAGGTCTTTCCTTGCAACAGGCGCGGATCATCATGGAAGAGAACAGCTTGTGCCAGGAAGAAATATCTATAACCTACAGCGATAATATAAAAAAAGACGAGATTATTGCCCAGGTTCCATCTACAGGAACCATGATAAACCGGGGTGGACGTGTAAATCTCCTTGTGAGCTTGGGAATTTGGCCCCCGGCATATAAAATGCCGAATCTTAAAGGGCACTCTCTTGACAGCGCAATACCTCTGATTGAAAGCAGCAATCTGGCACTTGGAGAAATAAAATCTTCTTTTTATAAAGACAAACCCCTAAATGTCATAGTCGACCAGGAGCCGCTATCCGGCCATCGTGTGATCGAAGGGAGTATTGTCAGTCTTGTTATCAACCGGAAACCCGGCCGAAAAGCCCAGGGGCTTTTTCATGGCGCAAATGGATTCGACCTTTTCAGGTACAGGCTCAAAAGCGGCTTTTTAAAAAGACGCATCCGGGTATCCTTAAACAGCTATGGCGTTTCAAACGATCTTTTCGACGGTTTGATGAAGCCGGGTGAAGAAATCTGGCTGTTAATTCCTAAAAATACTGATGCAACACTTTTTCTTTATGAGGATGGCGAACTGGCCGAGACTAATATTTACGACGACTGGTAGGTTTTCTGGATGCTTGATGTTGGATTTCCGGCTTGTCCGGGTTAGGAGATGTGATAAATGAAATATATTGCACCATCGATACTGTCCGCAGATTTTGCAAAACTGGGAGATGAAATAAGATCCGTTGAGGAGGCCGGAGCAGACTGGATTCATGTAGATGTTATGGACGGCCATTTTGTGCCGAACATCACCATAGGACCTTTGGTTGTTGAAGCTGCAAGCAGTGTGACAACACTTCCCCTTGACGTCCACCTGATGATTGAGAATTCGGACCGATACATTTCGGATTTTGCAAAAGCAGGGGCCGATTTGATCTCCGTTCAGGTAGAGGCCTGTGTTCACTTGGACCGAACGATCCAAATGATAAAAGAATTCGACCTGCGTGCCGGTGTCGTGCTGAATCCATCAACCCCTTTATCCTCAATCGAGTGGATCATCGAACAAGTTGACTTAGTAACGATAATGAGCGTTAATCCGGGATTCGGCGGGCAAGACTTTATACCCAACAGCTTAGACAAGATCAGGGCCCTTCGCAGAATGATTCAGGACCAGAGTTTATCCATCCTGGTTGAGATTGACGGAGGGGTGAACGAAAAAACCATAAAAAACATCTCTGATGCCGGTGTTGATGTCTTTGTGGCCGGGTCGGCAATTTTCAAAAGTCCGGATTATAAAAAGACCATCACTAAATTTCGAGAATTAATCGGCGAGTGAAGTAAACAACTCTAAACCGATAACGATACACAACTGTGCAAGTATCTTGCCACAAAGGCACCAAGTCACCAAGATTATTGAATATTATTGCTCTATTTTTTTTGCAATGCATTTTATCTTTCAGATAAGAGTATAATATTGATATATTTTTTATATCCTTTGTGTCTTTGTGTTTTAGTGGCTGAATAGTTACAACGATACTTACCAATGAAAGAAATTATTAGGGGTAAACAATTATGGAACAGAGCAAAGACAGCCTGAAGGTCTTGGTAATCCACGGACCCAATCTGAATATGCTGGGAAAAAGAGAGCCTGATATTTACGGCAAGACGACACTTGATGAAATTAATTCAACCCTCGAAGAACTCGGAAATAGACTGGGTCTTGCCGTCGAGACCTTTCAATCAAATCATGAAGGTGCCATTGTTGATAAAATCCAGAAAGACGCCGCAATACAAAATGGGCTCATTATAAATCCTGCTGCCTTTACCCACACTAGCATCGCTATCCGAGATGCACTACTGCTTCTGGATATTCCTGTAATCGAAATACACCTTTCCAATATCTACAAAAGGGAGCCGTTTCGACACAAATCCTTGATATCCGATGTTGCAACCGCCCAGATTACAGGATTTGGCGTTCAGGGTTACAGCATGGCTTTGGAAGCTCTTGCCAAGATGATAGAGTAAAGAGCGCTAACTTAGTACATGTTTTCATAAATACGATCACGTATTTATAACTTGGTTTATTCATTCTATGTATGCAAAAGTGTAAAGTGCCTAAAGTGAACTAAAGTTAAGGTATTCTGTCAATTTTAATTATAATTGATCGCGCTGAAAGCGCGTTCCTCAACCCTGGCCCAGACCGTACACCAATACTCTATACTCTAAAAGTCAGGTCTGGAATGATGCATAGC
>JAUVVL010000295.1 GCA_030604635.1 Desulfobacteraceae bacterium | reverse complement strand
TTAATGAAACACGGCATAACCAGGGCAGTAAACAATCTGGAGGAATAATCTTGGCGTCTTTGCGTCTTGGCGCGAGGCATTATGGGGTTGAGAATAAGCTGATAAATTTGGCGAAGTCTCTTTCAAAAAAGATTAAAAATGGTCAGGACTGGAATTCTGATTACAAGATATAATTCCCTGGCAGGAGGTCAGATGAACTCATCGAGGCGATCTACAGGTGACCGGTAGCGTCGCTGGATCATTGCCGCCAACATGGCGTTTGCCTCTTTAAGAGAAAAGGCGTTATGGCGTACCAGAGCGATCAAGATACCCAGAGTTCCGGAAAGGGGAACTTCCCTCTTTTCAGCCAGCCGGCGGGCCGCCAGGTCATCGGTGACAAAAGCCATCCGCCGCGATATGGCCAATGCCAGGCAGGATGCCTCTCCGGGGTCAAGGAGCTGATCAAATTCAGATCGCAGGCGGTGTTCAGCAGCCGAGTTCGGGACCAATATCCGAAGCCATCCCTCAGAGTCGACGGCTTCGATCTGTTGCAGAACATACTCAAGATACGAGTAGCCGGCTTTGACTCCCCTTCGTAGTTCATTAGTGACTTCTACGGTTGTAAAGGCGACTCCGCGATATCGTGTATCGAGCAGGTCGAGTCTGCCTGTAAATGCAAAGTTGGACAGCGCAGTAGTATCAAAGATGTAATCACGCATTGGCCGCATCCCGAAGTAGCTCGTCAACAGTACGTGGCCCCATGTGAATCTCGGCTCCGTTCTCTTGGAGGATATCTTTCATTTCCTCGTGCGAGAAGCCCATTATCTCTGCTGCCTTACCCAAGCTGATCTCACCGGCAGTGTAAGCACGGATAACCATTTGCCGCCTGATCTCTGGACGTGATTGAAACAGCGCGCGCAGAGCGCTACGCAAGACTGCCTGCTCATCAGGAAATAACTTGGTCTTAACTAACTGGCTGATTTCCCAATGGGTTGTATTGCTTTCGCTCATGTCTTGGTTCCTCCATATTATTCCAATTGGGGCAAAGCCCCTAAATTCTATTATAATACAAGAAAAAAAGTTTGATTGCAACACTATCTTAAGTTTTATGATTTAACCTAAAATCTGCATTAACATTTTCGAAAGAGATAAGTTTGCTATCAATACAATGTTGTTATCAATCGATCGCAGTATTACAATACGGCTGCACGATTGATGCCTTGTTGTAGTGAAACGAAGATCCCGTTATCGGGGTATATCCGGCCGATACGAGGCTTGCAGAATTTAGGTATAATTATAATTATTTAAGCCTTTTAACATTTGCATGCAGTTTTTAGGTGTAATTGTAATGAAAGATAAAAACTCCCACTTTTCCTTCCCAATTTTTGTCCTTGAATTTCTAATTCTCAACATTGCATTCATGGCCATGAACTATTTTAAGTATGCTACTTTCGTCCTATCGCCTTTTTATTATGTAAAATTATTGATTGCGTTTAACCTAATTTGGATGATTGTGTCTATACTGATGAAAAAGCATAATATTGGTGCATACAGAAACTATAGGTATGCGATTATGCTTTTGGTTAAATCAGCTGTCATCACCGGTTATATCGTTTGCCTCATGGTTGTTTTTATGGGTCTCTTTTCATTTTCACGGCTTCACATTTTCGGAACGTTGTTACTGGTTTTGTTCGGAGAGATTTGCGCCTTTACCATTTACTATTTAATCAATAATAGAACATCAGACATTCATGATGAGAAGACAGAGGTTGGCATATATGACAAGCAAAGAATTTCAGGTCGTCTTTTGATTGCTGATTTTCTGCTTTTTAACTTGAGTTTCTTTGTGGTTCACTATCTCAAAAAAGGCACCACAGCATTAGGGCCTGGCTGTTATAAACTAATTTTGATCATTTATGGTGTTTGGTTTTGCGTTTCAATTATCACTAAGAAATTTGATAAAGATAGTGCCCATAATTTACTTAATGCATTGACGTCTTGTATTAAATCAGCAGTATTAATGACTGCTACAATGGCCGTTCTGATTTTTGCATTAAGGCTACACTATTATTCCCGTATGCAGATTTTCGGGACATTTGCTATTCTATTCTTTTTTGAGATTTTTCTTTATGTTTTTTATGTTATCACTAAAAAGGAGAGAGCGAGTAAAAAAGATATTGAATCCATCGAAGAAGTAAAATCGTACTTAGAGCAAGAAAAACTATTCTCTGATATTGAGTTTGTTGATACAGACTTTATCCCTGAAAATCCTGTTAAAGATAAGTTAGAAACAGCTCTTGAATTTTTTAGCTCTTGGCTGTTCAAGTTTATCGATAATAGCATCGATCTTTTAAAAATCAGCAAGAACAATACGAGTATTTTGAGCACTGATGATCTTGTTAATCTTAGGATTTCAGATGATAAGACTTTGTCTTTGATCATTAATTTATACAGACTCAACCACTTTCGCAGGGTTAACCAATATTTCCTTGAAGTACATAGAAAATTAAAAGCTGGTGGGTATTTTATCGGAAAAGTTAGCACCATGCAGACCTATAAGGAGAAGATTAAAGAAAGGTTTCCAAAATATTTTGCAGAAGTATTGTATGTGTTGCATTTTGTATTTTTCCGAATATTTCCAAAGCTCCCATTTACCAAACAAATATACTTTGCCATAACACGTGGGCGAAACCGGATTGTTTCCAGGGCTGAGGTGTTAGGAAGGCTGTATTTTTGCGGATTTGAAATTATTGCTGAACAAGAGATTGACTACGATTTATATTTCATTGCCCGAAAAGTTACAGCGCCGTCCTCTGTCACTAATCCCTCTTATGGTCCTTTAGTGAAAATGAGCAGATCCGGAATGAACGGACAGCCCATAACGGTTTATAAGTTCAGAACAATGCACCCATATTCTGAATTCTTGCAGAAATATATATATGAAAGGAACAGGTTACAGGAGGGGGGAAAATTGAAAAATGATTTCCGTGTTACTGGGTGGGGAAAAATTATGCGGAAAATGTGGATTGATGAACTGCCAATGCTTTATAACTGGGTTAGAGGAGAATTAAAGATAGTGGGCGTTAGACCTTTAAGTAGTCATTACCTAAGCCTTTACGATGATGAACTTCAAGAAATGAGAAAAAGCACAAAACCCGGCTTAGTTCCTCCGTTTTATGTTGATTTGCCAAAAACATTTAATGAGATCTGTGAGTCTGAAAAAAGATACCTGCAAGCATACAAAAGAAATCCAATAAAAACACAATGTTCTTATTTTATTAAAGCCACGTATAATATTATTATTAAAAATGCTAGAAGTAATTAGACTTGATGAATATTAGCCACCCCGATGAAATAGAAAAGAAAACGGCATTTCATAGGGCAGGCAGACACACACAGACGGACCCCAGTACGATTTTCCGAACCTACGGGGCAGGCCCCAGTACGATTTTCCGAACCTACGGGGCAGGCACAGACATTTTAACCGAGCGCCCCCGGTTAAATGGTCCTACGGAATTTAACTGGGTAAACGGGGCAGGCCCCAGTACCATTTTCCGGAGCTACCCCAGTGAAATAACGCTCGCACTGTGGCTTCGTCAGTTTCACGGGGCAGACATGGCAGGGATTAACCAACAGCGGCGAAGCTTTCTGAGCCTTCAGATCGACACAGGCAGGTCTGAAAATTTTGAAGAACTATGGCAAAATATTACCACAGCTTTTAAAATGCTAGAATTTGACATGGCGGAACTGCATTTGAATTCAAAAAATCCATCAAAATCAAAATTGCAAAAGGATTGGGCCTGGGCGCGGGACGTAGCTGCGAAGATGCGTTATTCTGAGTGAGAGGAGCGAGAAAAGATGATGTTGTCTAAAATACAAGATAGAGATCTATTCACGTTAGTAACTGC
>JAUVVL010000051.1 GCA_030604635.1 Desulfobacteraceae bacterium | reverse complement strand
TTAGCCCCGCCTGCCATAGCCACTTACCCGCTCATTGCTTAAGACAGCTAAAGAGTTAAGAGCAGACAGGCCTGCCTGTGCGTTCTACGCAGACAGGCATTGGCGGGCAGGTCACTTCAAACTTTAGTTCACTCACTCTTAGGGGGTGGGCGGGTCTTTTATCATCTCATTCCCCATCACTTATTACCGCTCACCCCTTTCAGCCGGTTTCATGTGCGGGAAAAGAATAACCTCACGGATGGAAGCAGCGTCGGTGAAAAGCATGGCAAGCCGATCAATCCCGATCCCCTCCCCGGCAGTGGGGGGCATACCATACTCCAATGCTTCAATGTAATCCTTGTCCATGTAATGGGCCGCTTTGTCACCTGCTTCCCTCTCCGCCGCCTGTTGTAAAAATCGCTCTTTCTGATCAGCAGGATCATTGAGCTCCGAAAAACCATTGGCAATCTCATGTCCAGCAATAAAGAGCTCAAAACGGTCCGTTAGGTCGGGCTCTGTTTCGTTCCTTCTGGAAAGGGGGGAAACTTCCACCGGATATCCAATAATAAATGTAGGCTGTAAAAGTTTAGGCTCCACCAGCACATCAAACAGCTTTGTTATAATCTTTCCAAGACGACCGGTCTTTGTAACTTTGATCCCGTTTGAAGCGGCTAATTCAAGCAGTTTATCCCTGTTGTTGAGCAGTCCGGCATCAATGCCTCCAATCTCCTCCAAAGCAGAAGCGAGGGTCATACGGCGCCACTCGGCGCCCATATCAATGGTATCCCCCTGGTATGGAATTAAGGTCGACCCCGTCACTTCCAGGGCCACATATCGAAACATCTCTTCGGTTATATCCATCAGATCTTCATACCTGGCATATGCCTGATAAAATTCTAGCATTGTAAATTCAGGATTGTGACGGCTTGAAACCCCTTCATTTCTGAAACTTCTGTTGATCTCGAAAACCCTTTCGAACCCGCCAATAACCAGGCGTTTTAAATAGAGCTCAGGGGCAATGCGCAAAAACAGGTCCATGCCCAGGGCATTGTGATGGGTCACAAACGGTGTGGCTTCGGCTCCGCCCGGAACCGGCTGCATCATGGGCGTTTCCACCTCAAGAAAATCCCGGTCAAGAAGGAATGTGCGTATGGCCTGAATTATCCCACTCCTTTTTATAAAAACATCCCGCACATCTGAATTCATTATTAAATCGATGTATCGCCGGCGATATCGTTTTTCAGGATCCTTTAGACCGTGAAATTTTTCCGGAAGTGGTCGCATTGACTTGCAAACGAGCTTTAATTCCTTTACCAGAAGCGTCCACTCACCGGTTCTGGTCTTGAACATTCCACCGCTCAAGCCGACGAAATCCCCGATATCGAGCTGTTTAAAAAGAATAAAGGCTTCATCGCCTATTTTGTCTCTTCTCACATAGGCCTGAAGCTGTCCGGTCCGATCCCTGAACCTGATAAAAGATGCCTTGCCGAATCGGTTAATGGCCATCATGCGGCCCGCGACAACAAAAACAGGATCATCTTCGGTGAAGGAATCAGGTGCATCTATTATGGCTTGCTTTATATCCCGAACAGTATGCGAAACAACAAAATCGTTGGGAAAAGGGTTAATATTTTTACCTTTTAAATCAGCGATTTTCTTTTCCCGCTTCTTTATGATTTCGCTTTTTTTATCCATATTCATCCAATAGCAACTTTGACGATTTCGTAAAAAGCTATTTCAAAACCTCTTTAGTGAGCCAATTTCGAACATTTTGTCATTTATGAAATCTGTTCAGGTAAACTATTTAATTATGGGTGTCAAGACTAACCCGAATATTTCACAGGGAAACGTCAAAATTATGCCGCCCTTCTTTTTTCATATAGCTTCGGGTTAGGATGGCGGATCTATCCGCTTTAATTTTAAAGTAAACGTCGTTCCCTTATTGACTTCGCTCTCAACATCAAGCCAGGTGTTGTAAGATTCGAGTATGCTGTGAACGATGGAAAGTCCAAGGCCTGTTCCATTGGGCTTTGTTGTGAAAAAGGGATTAAAAATCGACTTTATCAACTCTCTTGACATGCCACAACCATCGTCGGCAATCTCGATGCCTGCATAATTGTGCTTTAATGGATACGTTTTAATCTTGATAAATCCTCTATTCTCAATAGCCTCGGCAGCGTTTAAAAGTAGATTCCAGAGCACCTGACTCAGGTGAACCGGATCCATTTCAATCCAGATATCGGAAGATAACTCGTTTAAAATTGAAATCCTGCCGCTACAGGCGCTGTCCTTTTCAAAAAGCTTGACGGTCTCAGTCAAAGCACTGTCGAGTTTTATTTGCTCTATTTTACCGGCCGGCGGCTTTGCAAACAAAAGAAAATTATTCGCAAGATCGCTTAACCGGTCTGTCTCGCGCAAAACGATCTGCATCAGCTTGTCAATTTCGGAATCACAGTGAACTTCTTGTTTTATAATCTGGATTGAGCCTGCCAGAGAAGCCAGCGGATTCTTGAATTCATGAGCTATGCTGGCCGCCATCTCACCCATGTAGGCCAGCTTTTCCACGCGTTTAATACGATCTTCAAGGGCCGACAGCTCTTTTTTTGTCTTTTTCAACTGTTCAGACAGAAAACCGCTCAGGAAAGCAACTGCAAAACACGCCGACATGATAATAATTATCTTGTAAAGCACATGACTCCAGACATAGTTTGCCGCAACAGAGCCACCCTCCATGACAAACGGATTCAGAATACCGTAATATTCAAGGTCAATCATGATACCGTACTGGATACTGCAAAGCGAAGCCATGACCATGCTCCCTCTCCTGAAAATGAGCATACTCGAACAGATAATTACAACCAGATACAGGAATGAAAAAATGCTTGCGAAACTGCCTGTTACAAAGATTATCAGCGTTACTACAAATGTATCGATCCCGATCTGGATGTAAGCAAAGAGAACTTTCCGCTTTACACGTTGAAGAAATAAAGCATAAAATAATGAAAGCAGAAATACTCCGGCTATAAGCCCGTAGAGAACCAGGAGCGGACTGGCCAGAGGGGAAGGACTTTCACCGAGATGCAGGATAATGGTAGATCCCAGCAACAGTGAAGTAAAAAGGATCCGAAAGAACATAAGCCATTTAAGCTTATGACTCAAATCATTTTCGGGATTAGTTGAGGAGCTGCGCATAATTAGTTAAATCAGGTGTCGGGGAGTTATCGTCTATAAGGCCGCTCCATGTGTAATCAGATTCCAAATCGTGTGAACTCGCACGCTTTTACCTCTGATCACACATTACGCTTAATTAAAGGCAATTTTTCGATAAAACTCCCCGACACCTCAGTTAAATAAGTCCGATTATTCTATCGCAGCTGCCATTTTGAATATGGGCAGATACATCGAAACAACCAGACCGCCGATAATCACACCCAGAAATACCAGCATAAACGGCTCTATTAATGTAGTCATGTTTTCCACAGCCTGGTCGACTTCTTCGTCATAAAAGTCGGCAATCTTTGTCAACATTGCATCAAGGGCGCCTGTCGATTCACCGACAGCAATCATCTGGCACACCATCGATGGAAAAACCCCGCTTTCGGAAAGAGGATCGGCCATTGTACGGCCTTCTGCAATGGCGGATCGGGTTTCGAACACAGCATTTTCAATGGTTTTGTTTCCTGCTGTTTTAGCTACGATCTCAAGCGAGTCTAAAATCGCCACTCCGCTGCCAAGCATTGTTCCCATGGTACGCGTAAACTTGGCCACGGCAGCCTTGCGAATTATGGGACCGAATATCGGCAATCTGAGAATGAGGTCATCCACGATAGTTTTTCCTTTTGTGGTTCTATAAAATCGCCTAAAAGCAAAGATAAACACTATGATACCGAGGATGATCCAATGGATGTGGCTTTTTGTAAATCTGCTCACACCAACGACAAACTTGGTCGGTCCCGGAAGCGAACCACCCATACCCGCAAACATCTCCTCAAATACGGGAATAACAAAAACCAATATGACAGCGACAACAATGGCAGCAATAACCATAGTTACAATGGGGTACACCATGGCGCCTTTTATCTGAGCTTTGAGTTTCGCGGCCTTCTCCATGTAAGCAGACAGCCTTCTTAAAATCGTATCAAGGATACCGCCCGCTTCGCCGGCTGAAATCATGTTTATGAAAAGATCATCAAAATACTTGGGATACTTTTTCAATGCTTCCGCAAAGGTTTGTCCGCTCTCTACGTCCCCTTTAATATCTTTCAGCATCTTTTTAAATGTTTTGTTTTCATGCTGGGCATAGAGAATATCGAGGCACTGGATAATGGGAAGCCCCGCGTCGATCATGGTGGAAAATTGTCGGCAGAAAATTATTATATCGGCCTCTTTCACCTTGGGCTGCATAAAGGCGACATTTTCAAAAAGGTCCTTTGGTTTTGGCTTGATCTTGGTAGGAGTAATCTTAAGCCTTGTTAGATGTGATCTAACAGCATCTTCGCTCAGAGCTTCAAGCTCCCCTTTCTGGGTCTTATTCTGTTTGTTCTTTCCTGTCCACAAATAAACCGGCATGATCATTCCTCCCTATTATTGGAGACATCACGGAGCTTATAGTAAAGAATCCAGGTCCAAAGAACCCGGCTTTGGATTAACCCTGAAAGGGGCTACTATCAATAATTTTAAATCCGAAATTCGAATACCCGCCTGCCATTGCCCGGTTTGCATTATGGCGCCTAGTTGCTCCTGCCTCACTGCTTGAGGCGGTTGAAGCACTCTGCCCAAATAGGCATGGGCGGGCAGGTCAAATTACCAAATGTTCAAAACATAGAGGCTTTTGAGCATTATAGTTAATATTGATAGAATGCATTAATGTTTAGGACATTTGAATTTTGGTCATTTGATATTGTTTCGGGTTTCGGATTTCGTGCTTCGAGTTTTTTATCTATTTATCTCGTCAGAGCCATTTATCTCTGACCTGGCTCAAAAGACAAGGTTTTCTATGTTTATTAAAACCATAGAGGCCATTTCTTCATGAAATATTCGTTTCAGCTTCGTTTCATGTAAAAAACACCCCTGGGCATCTCTCTTCTGGCAATCTCCCCTTTTTCAATCAGAGCGTAAAGATGTCTTCGCACCTCGTTCACATGAATGCCTAAGAATTGTGAAACATCTTCGGCAGTACACGGCCTCCTTTTTATGGTAGCCAAAAGGGGTTCACAAAAGTCGTCAATATTGACCCTATTATATTGATCAGAATCAAACTCCGTGATTATCTCGGCATCATAAAGAAAGGCGGCTATGTCCGTCAACACCTTTTTGTTAACAGGCTTAACCCATGACTCGGCTCCGGGCCTGTCAATGGTATTGAGCTGAATCCTGTCAGGATTTATTATGCTCAATACATTTCTGATTTTCTTCAACTCGCCTTCGCTGTCATTAAACCCGGGTACCAGAAAAACCTCAACCCAGAACTGCCCGTCAAATTTCTTTCTTAAAGAAATCAATCCGTCAATAATATCAGGAAGTTTCAACACATGGTGCGGTCTGTTTATGCTCTTAAAAATCCTTTCACTGACAGCATCGAGTGACACCTTTACAAGATCCAGATCAAGGACCTCTTCCCTGACACGGGAATTATAAAAAAGCGTGCCATTGGTCAGCAAAGCAACTTTGTGCCGGGGATAAGCAGATTTTATAAAACCGACAATCTCGCCTATGCCGCTGTAAAGGGTCGGTTCACCCGAACCTGAAAACGTTATAAAATCGAGTTTCGGGTCTTGGGATAAAAAGGCGTCGAGTTCTGCCTTTATCCTTTCGACCGGAACATATTCACTCCGATTTATTGTCAGATGGTCGGTTCTGCCGCACTCACAGTAAACACAATTGAGCGTACATGTCTTGTGTGGCACAAGATCCACGCCAAGGGATCTGCCTAACCGCCTTGAAGGAACAGGTCCGAAAATATGCCTGCAACCCAAATGTTGTTTATTCGTCATTTATAGTATAATACCAGTAAATTGAGTAACTCGTAAAAGTCTTTTGCAAAAGCCATTATGAATTTTTTAGAAAAGTGAGCAAAACATACTTTTTAAAGGTCAAAAAATATTATTATTTATCATAAACTGAGCAAAACAACAACAGCTTTGCGAAATTTATTGTAAAATCAGATATTATACAGCTTGATAAACCAATCCATATATGCATATGCTTTTATATCTAGTGTCTATCCAGAATAGTAGATTTTGGTTCAAGACAAGGCCACAGGATTTTTTCGACCGCAGGCGTAGTGCGCCTACGTCGAGGATCGAAAAAATCCGAGAACGCAGTATTGGGCCGAAAGATGCTGTTTCTGGATGGACACTATCTAACCCAAATGACTACAACAGGACCATATCGTGGCAAAAAAAAATGTGCATAATAAAAAAGATCTTACCGTCATTACAACCCACATCAATGCCGACTTTGATGCTTTGGCCTCCATGCTTGCAGCCCAGAAGCTGTATCCCGGCGCCCTTGTAGTCTTTCCCGGTTCCCAGGAAAAAAACTTGAGAAATTTTTTTATAAAGTCGATGGTCTATCTCTTTAACATGGCCGACATTAAAGATATCGATTTTTCAAGCCTCAAAAGACTGGTTCTTGTGGATACCAGACAGGCAAGCCGTATTGGAAAGTTATCATCCTTACTGGATCGGCCCGATATCGATATCCACATCTACGATCACCACCCCCCGATGAGCAACGACATCAAAGGTCATTACGAGGTTCATCACTTAACCGGCGCCACCGTCACCATCCTTACGGAAATTTTAATTGAAAAAGGGATCGACATTTCTCCTGATGAAGCAACAATCATGTGTCTGGGCATATATGAAGATACAGGTTCTTTTACTTTCCCTTCTACAACCGAAAGAGATTTCACCGCCGCCGCCTTTCTGCTTTCAAAGGGAGCAAACTTAAACGTGGTCTCAAATCTGACCTCCAGAGAGATCAGCCCGGAACAGGTCGGACTTTTGAACGACATGATTCAGGCCGCTACCCGGTACAATATCAATGGCGTTGAAATTGTAATTACAACCGTATCCACCGACAATTATGTGTCTGATTTCGCCTTCCTGGTACACAAAATGGTAAAGATGGAAAACCTTGATGCGATTTTTGCCATCGCGCGCATGGGAGACAAAATGTACCTCGTGGCCCGAAGCAGAATACCTGAGGTCGATGTAGGGGCGATTGTTACTCCCCTGGGCGGCGGAGGACATACCTTTGCGGCCGCCGCATCCATCAAGGGCAAGACATTGGCCCAGATTGAACACGAACTGGAGGAAATTCTCTATAGTAAAATCAGGTCTCGAAGCCTGGCCAAAGACCTTATGTCATCCCCTGCCATCAAGGTCGAAGCCGATGTTTCCTGTAAAGATGCCGGCAATTTTCTAACCCGCTACAACATAAACGCGCTTCTTGTCACGGAAAGGCACAATGGTAAGGAAAACCTGCTGGGTTTTATAACCCGCCAGGTTATTGAAAAGGCCATGTTCCACGGTCTGGATCACATCCCGGTCAAGGAATATATGACAACCGAACTTGCTTCGGTGGAACCCGATGCCGAATTATTGGAAATACAGGAAAAAATCATTGAAAACAAGCAGCGTGTTTTGCCTGTTATCGATAATGGTATCATCACCGGAGTTATCACACGCACCGATCTGCTCAACAGTCTGGTGCGGCAATCCAGGCACACCGACGCACCCTTACCCGACCCCGCGAAGGAACCCGGTCACGCAAGGACCAGAAACATACTTAAATTCATGAAAGAACGTCTTTCACGCCGCATTGTTGATATCCTCAAGGCCATCGGCGAAAAGGCCGATGAAATCGGTTATGACGCTTATGTTGTCGGCGGATCTGTGCGTGACCTGTTCCTGTATCGAACCAATGAAGACATAGACATTGTCATCGAAGGCGACGGTATCGCATTTGCAAAGGAGTTTGTAAAAACAGTCGATGCCCGTATTCACTCCTACGAAAAGTTCGGCACCGCGGTAATTATCTTCCCCGACGGTTTTAAAATTGATGTGGCTTCCGCCAGAATGGAATACTATAAGTTCCCGGCGGCCCTTCCCACTGTCGAAATGAGTTCCATAAAACTTGATCTCTTTCGGCGGGACTTCACAGTAAATACCCTGGCGATCCAGCTCAACCCCCACAGGTTCGGCTTATTGATCGATTTTTTCGCAGCCCAGAAGGACATCAAGGGAAAAACCATCAGGGTTCTGCACAACTTAAGTTTTGTTGAGGATCCAACCCGGGTATTCCGAGCCATAAGATTCGAACAGCGTTTCGGTTTTACCATCGGAAAACTGACTTCAGGTCTGATTGAAAATGCCGTAAAAATGGATTTTTTCAAGCGGCTCAGCGGCCGGAGGGTATTTGCCGAGCTGCGTCAGATTCTCGAAGAAGAAAACCCCACAGTCGCCATCATAAGACTTAACGAATATGGTCTCCTGAACGTTATACATCCATCCATAATACTTACCAAAGAACTTATAGCTTTGTTTAATTCCGTCAAAAAAGTATTGTCCTGGCATGATTTGCTTTTTCTCGAAGAAACATATATGAAATGGGCCGTTTATTTTCTGGCGCTTACCAGGCACTGCGATAAAGAAACCATCGACGAAATCTGCATGCCGATTGAACTAGCGCCCCGCTACAGGACAATTTTCTGCAAGGAACGTTTCGAGGCTGACAGGTGCCTTGTTTGGATGGAAAAAAATCAGTCGGTGAAAAATAGTACACTTTACCAGCGACTTTCAGTCTTTAAGATCGAACTGATACTATATATGATGGCGGCTACCAAACACGAGAAGGTAAAGCGATCCATCTCCAATTACTTTACCCGGCTGAGACATATCGATACGTCGATAAAAGGGAAAGATCTGAAAAAAATGGGTCTTGAGCCCGGTCCGGTTTACCGCGAAATCCTTCAGGCCGTCCTCGATGCCAAATTAAACGGACAGATTAAAACGCGCAGTGACGAACTTGTTTTTGTGAAAGATTATGTTCAGTAATTTAGATTTGAATCAAATTGTTGTAATGATTGTTCCGCTCCTTTTCGCCGTAACCATTCATGAGGTGGCCCACGGATATGTCGCTTACAAAATGGGAGATAATACAGCCATGCTTGCGGGAAGGCTGTCCCTCAATCCAATCAGACATCTTGATTTTGTCGGGTCACTAATCCTACCGCTGTTATTAAAATTGACCGGTTCTCCCGTTATCTTCGGGTATGCCAAGCCGGTGCCGGTTAATTTTTCCAATTTTCGTGATTATCGCAAAAGTACTATTTACGTCGCATCGGCCGGTGTTCTGGCTAATTTTGCCCTGGCGATTATCTCGGGATTACTCTTTCAAATCCTAACCCACTTTCAATCGCTATGGCATGCGTCCATCTTAAAGCCCTTTGTCCTGGATCTCTATCATATGCTCGGCTACAGTGTGTTGATCAATTTGGTTCTTGCGGTATTCAACCTTATCCCGATCCCGCCTCTGGACGGGAGCAAAATACTAGCCATGCTCCTGCCAGTCCGTTTGAGGCTGCAATATGCCCGGATGGAACGATTCGGCATGATAATAATTATTTTCTTGCTTCTAACAAATTCACTGGGTAGGGTAATATCATTTTTTATAATCCCGATGTTCAACATCTTGCTTGGAAAATAGCAGGGTAATGGATTTTAGGATCGATGATTGTTGATTGTTGATTGTTGATTGTTGATTGTCGATTGTTGATTGTTGATTGTTGATTGTCGATTGTTGATTGTCGATTGTTGATTGTCGATTGACGTTTGAGTGTATTAGCCCAGGAGATTTTTTATGACCGAAAAGAAAAGGATATTAAGCGGAATGCGTCCAACTGGACCGCTTCACCTTGGCAACCTGCACGGCGCTCTTGCAAACTGGGTCGAAATGCAGGACCAATATGATTGTTTTTTCTTCATTGCCGACTGGCATGCCATGACCAGTGATTATGAAGATACCGGTCCTATTTCCGGCTACATCCGCGATATGATAATAGATTGGCTGAGCGCAGGACTTTCGCCTGACAAAAGCACTCTCTTTGTTCAGTCACATATTAAGGAACATACGGAACTTTTTCTTATTCTTTCGATGATAACACCGGTACCATGGCTGGAACGCAACCCGACATTCAAGGAACAGATTGTTCAGCTCAGCAACAAGGACCTTTCCACCTTTGGTTTTCTTGGTTATCCTGTGCTCCAAGCAGCTGATATTATTATGTATAAAGCCTACGGTGTCCCTGTGGGCGTCGATCAGGTTCCCCATGTTGAAATTACGCGGGAAATCGCCAGAAGATTCAACTATTTTTACGGAGAGGTATTCCCGGAACCTAAATCCATTCTGACTAAAACACCCAAGATACTCGGCATAGACCGGCGTAAAATGAGTAAAAGTTACGACAACGCCATCTATTTTTCAAACAGCCCTGATGATATATCAACCAAAGTGGCTAAAATGCTGACCGATCCCCAGCGCGCCAGAAAAAGCGACCCCGGCAATCCTGACATATGCAATGTTTTCGAATTTCACAAGCTTTACAGCGACAGTAAAACCATAGACAGAATAAACAAAGAATGCCGCATAGCTGAGATCGGATGTGTAGAATGCAAGCAGATAATGGCTCAATATCTAATCAAAGCTCTTGAACCGATGCGTGAAAAGAGAGAATATTACGAGGCCCGACCGCAACTTATTGACGACATCATCGCGGAAGGATGTGATAAAGCCAGGCGGGTTGCCCGTCAGACCATGGCGGAGGTAAGGGTGGCCATAAAAATATGAAGGGATTATGGAAGAGAAAATCTATAAGGTACATCTCGAAGATATTTTTGAAGGTCCCATGGATCTTTTGCTTCACCTTATCAAAAAATATGAGATAGACATCTATGATATCCCCATTGCCCTGATAACTGAACAGTATCTTGAATACATGGAATTGCTGAAGTCGATGAACATAGATTTTGCCGGAGACTTTATTCTGATGGCATCCACACTGACCCAGATAAAGTCAAGGATGCTGCTCCCGGCCCATGACGAAGAAAATGACGACGAAGATCCACGCCTGGAAATTGTCAAACCCCTTGAGGAATACCTCCGTATGAAGTCAGTGGCCGAGCAGTTGGCTGAAAGGAATCTTTTGTGGGAAGATACTTTTATCAGGAATTCGGGCCAGGAAGATCATCTGATCAACCAGGAAGATGAAATAATAAAGGTCGGACTGTTTGAGCTTATCGATGCATTTCAAAAAATACTTAAAACCATATCCCCTGATAGCCGGGTGGACATTACCGCCGACTCCATTTCGGTCAAAGACAGGATCGCTCAAATCGTGGATGTCTTTGAAGCCCGTGGGTCGATAACTTTTGACGAGCTGTTTTCCAAAAACTCCGATAAAAGCGAAGTTGTGGTGACGTTCCTTGCAATTCTTGAAATGGTCAAACTCGGTCTGGTCCGGATCGTCCAGCATGTCCGGTCCGGCGTTATCAGACTCTTTTATTTATAATGGAAGATATTAAAAACATTATTGAAAGCTTTCTGTTTGTGGCCGAGGAATCGCTTACCATCGACCGCATTAAGAGCATCCTCAAACAGGCTGAGATAAATGAGATTCAAAACGCACTCCTCGAGCTTTCAGAGGAATATGAAGCCCGAAAGGGCGGTTTCCTTTTGCGCGAAGTTGCCGGCGGATACCAGATCCGCACCCGGCCCGAATACAGGGAATGGATCAAACGATTAATCCGGACCAAAGCGCTGCGACTCAGCAAGGCCGCCCTGGAGACACTGGCAATCATCGCCTATAAACAGCCTATCATACGCAGCGATATAGAACATATCCGGGGGGTTGACTGCGGCGGAATCCTACGCATGCTGCTTGAGCGAAAACTGACCCGGGTTCTAGGGCGCAAGGAAATTCCCGGCAGACCCCTTATCTATGCCACAACAAAGCAATTTCTGGAAGTTTTTGATCTCAAAGACCTGAAAGACCTCCCTACACTCGAAGAGATAGAAGCGCTTGAAACTGAATCGCCTGAAAACTCGACCCGTGAAATATCCAGGATAGAAACCTTTGAAAAAGGAAAAAATACTTGACTTAAAAGTTATCAGCCCTCTATAGTAACTTATTAATACGTTTTTAATTTTTATTAAGGAGTCTTCATGAACAGGTCAGACTTGATTAACGCGCTTAAAGATAGAATGGGTCTAAGCAGAAAAAAAGCTGAGAAAGTAGTCGATACGTTTTTTGATGCAATAAATGTAACACTTTCAAAAGGTGAGCGGGTGGAAATAAGGGGTTTTGGCAGTTTTATGGTAAAACATTACAAGCCATACGTAGGCCGAAATCCGAAAACCGGCGCACAGATTAACGTGCCTGCCAAAAAATTACCCTTTTTCAAGGTCGGCAAAAAATTAAAAGGGATGGTGGATAAACCGTAGTAACGGGCGGTTAACTCAGCGGGAGAGTGCTACCTTCACACGGTAGAAGTCACTGGTTCAAATCCAGTACCGCCTACCAGAGACCTTTGAAAAATGCTCAATTTTGCCTGCCCCGTAGCTCCAGCAGATGGTACCGGGGCCTGCCCAGTTAAATCTTTCAAAATTTAACCGGGGTTCAAGTTCAAGGAAGGCGAAAATTTTAACCACCCCGTACGATCTTCCGGCCATGTCCCGGTCTTTCCACGGGGACCTACGGGGCAGGCACGAATACATTGAGTATTTTGAGGATAAAGCTAAAGCTTCACTTCGTGCAAAATGTTGAGCCTGTTGACAAATCCCGCTCATCGGGGACACAGAAATTGGGCAAAAGGGGGCGTTTTGCAAAGGTCTCTACCAGTGAAATCAAGGGGTTACGGGTCATACCGTACCCCTTTTTGTGTTTTTGTGGACATTGTCGCCTGGTCTCTGAATTAATCCGGTTGATAATGTTCCCTTTTACAATTTCCCTTGACATACATTCAAATGCTGATAAAATACAACATGACATACAAAAAGGAGTTTGCACATGAAATCAATTAATGTGACAGTTTCAAATAGAGGCTACATTGTTTTGCCTGCCAGCCTCCGAAAAGAAATGAACATAAAAGCGGGCACAAAAATCTTACTAAGCAGGGAGAAGAATAAGATTATTTTGCATCCAGTACCTTCTTTCACTCAAAAACTAACAGGATTAACAGTTCAGAGTTTTGGCAGCAGCCCTGATGAAATTAAAGCGTATATTGATGAAGAGCGAAAAGAACGATGAAAACAATTACAGCTTCTGCGCTCAAAAAAAGGATCAAAGGTAAAAAAATATTAATCGATACCAATATTATTATGTATTTGACCGATAGGGTACAACCCTTTGAACCGCTTTCCAGACTACTATTTGAGATGATTGAAAGTGGTGACACAACTGCCTCTTTGTCGATTATATCCGTTGCAGAAGTTATGCAGGGACCGCTCAAGAAATGGGTTCATCAAAATGCCGAGGATGTTAAAAACTATCTCATAAATTTTCCTAATATTTTCTGTCAGGAGATAACAACGGATGTTTTAGAACACATAGGAAGAAATAACCTGATCGAATGGTCAAAATTGAGGGCTATTGACAGTCTGATAATAGCTTCAGGTTTAGAGCAAAATGTAGAATTATTTGTCTCCAATGATGACCACTTCAAAAGGGCTATTCCCAGCGATTTAATGCTATCATTTGGCATCTGACTTAACCTCTAATCCATTCATTCCATAATCCTTTAATCCTTATCTCGACTTTGTATTAGTACGTAACCCTTTCTCTCTGTGTAACCTGCCCGCTCGTGCCCGTCCGCCTCGGCTGAAGCCTTGTGGTGCCGGGCGGGCCTTGCAATGGCAGGCGGGTCTGTGCCTGCACCGCCTGCACCGCCTGCACCGCCTGCACCGTAGCTCCGGCAGACGGTACTGGGGTCTGCCCCGTAGGTCCGGCAGATCGTACCGGTGTAGCTCCGGCAGATGGTACAGGGATAGCTCCAGAAGATGGTACCGGGGTAGGTTCGGGAAATCGTACCGGGGTAACCTGTGGACAACTACAATCTACCTTCGATAGGAAGAGATTCAAAACTAATATTGGCTAAATCTTGAGGCATAAGACGTTGGCTGACATCAAGGATTTCAATGCCGACAATATGTCCTTGTTCATCAAAATCGACAACTACACCTTCTTCGATTTCTTTACTTTTGGCAACATACACCTCACGGAAATGAACATAGAGAGCGTCAGCTTCTTTGCTAAATTCAATCTTCATATTATCTCCAATCTTTTAACTTGATTTATCCACAGCACTTATTATCAAAATATATTCTTCGAATTCTTTAAAGGTTACCTTAAGGTAGCGATCACCGATTTTTTTAAATACATTTAATCTACCTTTTACAGTGGACTCAGATTTTTCTGGAAGCTTAAAAACTTCTTCTACCTCTTCCTTAGTAATATTTCTCCACTTCATTCGTCTTTTAGCATGTCTATCATATCGTATTTCCTTCATTAAAGCAAATTCCTTATAATACCGGGGCTGAAATGTTCCACAGATTACCCCAGTTAAATTAAAAAACAAGTTCATTTAACGGGGCAGGCGCAGATTTCACGGATTAATTAATGTAAACAAACCTTTTGTATCCCAGTCCCGATTATCTTATATGTTCTCTGATCTTTCACATCTGTGTTATCTGCGTAATCTGCGGATTAATTTCCGTGTAATCTGTGTAATCTGTGGATTAATTTCTGAGTTAATCTGCATAATCTGCGGATTAATTTCCGTGTAATCTGTGTAATCTGTGGATTAATTTCTGCGTTAATCTGCGTAATCTGCGGATTAATTTCCGTGTAATCTGCGTAATCTGCGTAATTTGCAGATAGTATTTGAAGTATTTTATTGAAGTGGTTTTACGCAACTGCCAGATCTCTCAATGGGACCTGAATTAGCTTCTTGGGTTTTTCCTTCGAATGGGCCAGTCTCTCCATCTCCTTTACAATTTCCGCCTTAAAGTATTGCTCTCCGCAAACTTGGCAAACCCCAGTTGGAACATTCCCGATTATAGCAATTAGTTCTTCTCCCCAACGGTAGTCTGTTGTAATCCTTTTTTCTAAGACCTCTCCTCCACAAAAGTGGCATTTATGTTAGACTCTGGTCATATAAATCACCTTTGGGAAACAAGCCTTCTTATGTTTTGTATATCCAAAATCTCAGTGTCTTCGTGTCTGGTTTATTGTAGTCAAGTTTTATTTAGTTTTATTTAAACAGTTTTCGTAACCCCGAAGCTCTGGGAAATATTTTCTATATACACCTCTGTCCCTGGTGAGGATGGTATCACACTTTGTTAAAGCAAAACTTCCAATAAAAAAATCGTAAAGAAAATGTTCTTTGGCTTTTAGGCTATGTCCGCATTGGGGGCATTTAACCTTTGACTTCCGTTTTAAATACTTCATCCACCGCTTTGATGCTATAATTACTGAATCAACATCTAATGGTTCGATTTTAATTTTATGTTCACTTAAAAATGAATTTAAGAGTTTGGTATTTCCTTTAAATTGAGGCAAAAGTTCTCCAAATACCACTGATGGCGCCACAATTTCATCCCTTTTCGCCAATGCCTTATACAACTTTTCTTGACAACTTCTAAATTCATCTTTTAGGATATCAGTCAATAACCTCCCCTAAAAGGGGAGGCTTGATTGGGACCCTAAAAGGGTCAATAATTATAATTCACTCACCACAGAGTCGCAGAGGGCGCTGAGGCTTCACATATTTTTTTCTTTACGCTGAGAGGGCGTAAAGAAAAAAGACATAGCCCCGGAAGGGATACAAATGCTCACGGAAACTATTTCCAGCATTAGACAGTA
>JAUVVL010000272.1 GCA_030604635.1 Desulfobacteraceae bacterium | reverse complement strand
TATCAAGACAACTATCCCGTATAAGTTGAATTCTAAAAGTTTGAAGTTTGAAGTGCCTAAAGTGAGCTAAAGTTGAGGAACGCGCTTTCAGCGCGATCAATTATAATTAAAATTGACAGAATACCTTCACTTTAGGCACTTTAGTTCACTTTACACTTTTGCATACATAGAATGAATAAACCAAGTTATAAATACGTGATCGTATTTATGAATACATGTACTTAGCGAAGTGTAAAATCGCATTGGAAAAACATGCCCTTCATACAGGAAAATACTCTTGGTTTGAAGTTCAAGGTCTTTGTACAGCCCAGGTCTTCAAAAAATATGATCGCAGGTCTTCACGGCGATGCCCTAAAAATCAAGCTTACGGCGCCTCCGGTGGATGGCGCTGCCAATAAGATGTGTATCGAATATCTTGCAAAATGCCTCAATGTCCCCAGGTCATCCATGGAGATTATATCAGGGCACACCAGCCGGACAAAGATGGTGCTTTTCCGATTCAAGGATAAAAAAACAGCTTCAAAGACCGAGCAGGAACGTATAAAGCGGTTAATAGCGGCGTTAGCCGGCTCCCCAAAATCATCTTGACATATATTTATTATTCAGTTAAATATAATAGTTTATGGTTATATATTTATTGCGGGGTGGAGCAGTCTGGTAGCTCGTCGGGCTCATAACCCGAAGGTCGGTGGTTCGAATCCGCCCCCCGCTACCAAAATAATATCAAGGGCTTAGAGATAATTCTAGGCCCTTTTTTATTGCCTAATATTTGGCGTCCCCACCACTGAAAAATGCCAGTTGAATTATGCGGCAATAATACCCCCTGGCATGTTTCCGCTTCTCTCTTGGGCTTTTTCCTTCCATGCCTCTTGATTTATCACATCCTTTTGAACCATTTTGATCCATTAATTTGACATCAGCCTCTGATATTTGATAATGTTGTTATTGCGGTTTGAAATCAACAACGAAATTGGGCTGAAGGCGGGTGTAACATAAGAAATCAAAAATAGATAGTGATAGCACAAAACCTGAGGCACCTGGTCCACGAGCTTTTTATGAGGATCTGATTTTCTGTTTGTATTCTATAATATCGAAAGACAGGGTTTTTAAAACACTGTTAGTTGCTTAAGTGAAAATATAACATTAGCATAAAAGAGGTTCCCATGCGAATTGCAATTTTTGGCACAGGTGGAGTTGGAGGCTATTTCGGCGGACGACTCGCAGAGGCAGAAGAGGACGTTATATTCATTGCGCGCGGTGAACATTTACAAGCTATCCGTAATCAAGGTCTGCGCGTGGATAGCGTCAAGGGAGACTTTGTAATCCAGCCGGTACAAGCGACCGATGATCCAGCGCAAGTAGGAGAGGTAGATGTTGTTGTTGTCGGTGTGAAGGCGTGGCAGGTTCCTGAGGCCGCGCAGGCGATGCGTCCATTGATTGGGCCAGAAACATTCGTGGTGCCACTGCAAAATGGTGTGGAGGCGCCGGCTCAGTTGGCGGAGGCTTTGGGGCCAGAGCATGTGTTAGGCGGCTTGGCGAAGATCTTTAGTTTTATCGTCGAGCCGGGTCTTATTCGTCATATTGG
This sequence comes from Desulfobacteraceae bacterium, assembly GCA_030604635.1. Classification (GTDB taxonomy): domain Bacteria; phylum Desulfobacterota; class Desulfobacteria; order Desulfobacterales; family UBA11574; genus JAUVVL01. Next base: position 2,773 of record JAUVVL010000272.1, on the reverse strand, counting down.
TGGTCCAGCTTCAGTCACGATTGGCGAGCTTGACAACCGTCAGAGTAGACGCGCCGAGCGACTATGTGAGGCCTTTATCCGAGCAGGAGTGACGGCGGAAATACATCCAGATATCCATGTTGCCTTATGGGAAAAGTTCTTGTTTGTGGTTCCATTTGGAGGAGTCGGTGCGGTAACGCGTGCTCCGATCGGGATATTGCGGAGCCTCCCAGAGACGCGCCAGATGCTTGAACAGGGTATGCGCGAAATTTTAAACGTTGCGCATGAAAGGAACATCACCTTAGCCGAGGATGTCGTTGCCAAGTCAATGGCTTTTGTTGATGACCAGCCACAAGGTGGAACGTCTTCGTTGCAGCGAGACATCATCGACGGACGACCATCAGAACTTGAGGCATGGACCGGTGCGGTGGTTAGGTTGGGACAGCAAGTCGGCGTGGCCACTCCACTACATGCTTTTCTCTATAACAGTTTACTACCGTTAGAGTTGCGTGCACGGGGCCAGCTGGAATTCCCTGTCTGATAGTGTGTATTAGGGGCTTAAATAATTCAATAACCTTCTGCATGGTGTCGCGTCTTGACGGGCTGTTGCCCAAATCAAATTATCAGGCAAAATTGAATATAACTCATCAAAAGAGAGAATTCGGTTGTTATAATTTTAACAGGTTATACATTAGCAAAATATGGAAAACTCATAAAAAGTGTGAAAATCGATTCGGGCAACAGCCCGTCAAGATACGACACCGATTCCCCATTTCAAAGTTGTGATTTCAGTTAGATATTTGTTGATTACCAGAGGATTTTTAAATGAATAGTGAAAAAAGAGAATGCTTGGAACCAAAGGGGGCAGAAGCAGATGTATAAAAATTTCTTTGGTTTCATGGAAAGACCGTTCAAGCTCGTTCCTGATCCTGCCTATCTTTTTCTGAGCAAAAGTCACGAAGAGGCCATGGCCCATCTTACCTATGCAATGATCCAGGGTGATGGTTTCGTGGAAATCACCGGAGAGGTGGGTACCGGCAAGACAACACTTTGCAGGGCGTTTCTCGAAAACCTGGATAAAAACACAAAAGCAGCTTATATCTTTAATCCTAAGCTGAATTCAATACAGCTTATCAAAGCTATTAATGATGAATTTGGAATCAGCTCGGATGCGGATAACACCAAAGACCTAATCGACACCTTAAATTCCTTTCTCATTGAAAAAAAAGCCGAAGGAAAAAATATTGTTCTGTTCATAGACGAGGCCCAGAACCTGACCAATGAGGTTTTGGAACAGTTGCGATTGCTCTCCAATCTGGAGACAACCAGACACAAGCTTTTGCAGATTATTCTCGTCGGGCAAACCGAACTTGGAGAAAAGCTGGATTCCCATGAACTCAGGCAACTGGCCCAGAGAATAGCTCTGAGTTGTCAACTTGTCCCCCTGAGCTATAAAGAGGTCGGAGAATACATTCAACACCGTATAAATATTGCTTCCCGAAAACCGGGAATTAAATTTACCCGCACTGCCTATCGGGCAATTTATCGATATTCGCAAGGCATTCCCCGATTAATCAATATTATCTGCGACCGGGCGCTTCTGACTGCATTCGGTCTTGATCAACAGAGAATCACGGGAAAGATAGCCAGGTCATCCATCAGGGAGCTGGCCGGCAGGGGTGATATTAAGCGCTACAGCCTTTTGGAGGTGAAAAAAGCAATTCTATTTTTCTCTGTATTGTGTATAGCCTTGTTTCTAATTATCCTTTACCGCTCCGGGTTCCTTAACGTGAATGCGATATTCAATTCACCGGAAAATAAAAAACCTGATATCTCTCAACCTGAGGACTTGATAATGTCCGCCCCTGCGAACCCCGCACCTGATATAAAGCATCCCAGGGCGCAGGAGGCAAAGGATCTGGAACCTGCTATGGAACCAGCCCGGAATTTGGGTGATTTTCTGGGGGAAAAGAATAAGCATTCTTCAAGACAAATGGCCCTTAAGGTAGTCATGGATCTGTGGAACACTGAATCTGAAAATAAGTCGTATCTGGATGGTATCGACGACGACCAGGCCTTTTTCCGGCTTGCAGCAAAGCAGAACGGTCTTTTAATCCGTCGCATTGAAGGTGATTTGAATCTGGTAAAGAAATTAAATCTGCCGGCTATTTTAGCGTTTTATAGTCCCGGAGGTCTATCTCCCGTATATCTTACCCTCAGTAAAATGGAAGACAGGAAAATTACGCTCAGAGGTGGGGATGGGGATAGTGCGATAGAGGTGGAACCGAATGATTTAGAATCCTATTGGTCAGGCGTGGCATACATCCCATGGAAAAATTTTCTCTCCCTGACGGGTACAATACCGTTAGATTCTCCAAAGGATTCCATAATAACGTTGAAGATGCTCATGCAGGATATTGGATTCAATAAAGTTGAAATAAGCCCATTTTATGATGACAGTACCCAACAGGCGGTTAAAGAAATCCAGGAAAAACACGGCATACGAATTGACGGTATAGTAGGTTCCTTAACCAAGATCGTCCTTTACAATGAAAAAAAATATTTAGGGATTCCACATATTACGGATTAAAACACGGTTTATTTCGACCTTGAAAACCTGGTCCTTTGGGCCATGCCTGTCCCGCATTGCGGGGGTCAGAGATAGATGGCTCTGCCTTGGAGTTTTGTGTCTAAAATCACAAATTCCAAGTACCAAATCTCAAATAAATCTCAAATTCCAATATTCAATGACCAAAACCTTCCAGGGCGAGACATTGTTTGGATTTTCGAATTT
>JAUVVL010000284.1 GCA_030604635.1 Desulfobacteraceae bacterium | reverse complement strand
TTAAGGTATTCTGTCAATTTTAATTATAATTGATCGCGCTGAAAGCGCGTTCCTCAACTTTAGCTCACTTTAGGCACTTCAAACTTCAAACTTTTAGAATTCAACTTATACGGGATAGTTGTCTTGACAAAAATACGTAATCGAATTTACGAATTAGAGCGCTTAGGGTTAGTGGAGGTCAACAATGAAAGTAATATTGAAAGAAACAATTGCATCATTAGGAATAATCGGCAGCGAGGTGACCGTAGCAGACGGTTTTGCTCGCAACTATCTTTTACCCCAGAACAAGGCTGTTCAGGCCACGCCTCAAAATCGCAAAATGCTGGAACAGGAAAAAACCAAATTCGATCTTCAGATTGCCAAGGAGAAGGGAATTGCTGAGGAGATGGCCAAAAGACTCGAAGGTGTTGCGTGCTCGATTGTTGCAAAGGTCAGTGAAGAGGATCGTCTTTACGGTTCGGTCTCGGCCCGCGATATTACAAATGCCCTTGCAAAACAGGATATTGAAGTAGCAAAAAGGATGGTTTTACTCAAAGAACCTATCAAAAATATCGGCACCCACAAGGTCTCTATTCGCGTTTATAAGGATGTTGAACCCGAAATTACCGTTGAAGTCGTACCCGAATAATGATATAGGTTACCTAAAACCTGCATAAACAATCTTTAAGGAGTTGAGATATAATCCTTATGGCAGATAGCCAGCTGCAAACCCAAAAAGACCCCTCTCTTTATCATATCCCACCCCAAAGCCTTGAGGCAGAGGAATCTATCTTAAGTGCAATTCTGATAGATAACGACACCTTGATTGAAGTCCTTGAAATCCTCTCGCCTGAGGATTTTTACAGATCTGCGCATCAAAAAATCTTTGCCGCCATAGCCGAACTCTTTATAAGAAATGAGCCTGTAGATCTTGTAACCCTTACCAACATATTAAGAGAGCAGGACCGGTTGGAAGAGATAGGCGGGGCAACATATCTTGCAAACCTTGTGGATACTGTTCCGCTTGCTGTAAATGCACAGCATTATGCCAAGATCGTCCATGACAAGGCCTGTTTGAGGCGTCTTATTGAAAAATCAAATGCAATTGCCAGACAGTGCTTCGAGGACCGGGGTAATGTTGACAACGTCATCGACTTTGCTGAAAGTTCCATTTTCGAAATATCAGAAAATAAAATCAGGCCGTCATTTTACCCAATTGGCAAAATAATTGAAGACAACATTGATGCCCTTGAAGAGCGCCAGGGAAACAGGTCCCTGGTGACCGGTGTTGCCACTGGATTTACCAGAATTGACGAGCTAACCGCGGGGTTCCAGAAATCCGACCTTATTATCCTCGCCGGCCGGCCGGGTATGGGAAAAACGGCTTTTGCCCTTAATATTGCTAAAAATGCAGCCATCGATGCCAACATCCCTGTTGCCGTATTCTCCCTTGAAATGTCTAAAGAACAGCTGTCCATGCGGATGCTAAGTAGCGAGGCAAGAATTGACTCATCCCGTCTGAGAAGTGGCTTTATATCCCAGGATGACTGGATAAAAATTACAGATGCTGCCGGAGTTTTGACTCGCGCGCCGATCTTTATTGATGATTCGCCCAATATTACAGCCTTTGAAATCAGAGCCAAGTCGCGCAGATTAAAGATGGAAAATGATGTAGGCCTTATCATAATCGACTATATCCAGCTCATGAGAGGCCCCGTTTCAGCCGAGCGCCGAGACCTTGAGATCTCGGAAATCTCGCGATCCTTAAAGGCACTGGCTAAGGAGCTTGATATTCCGGTTGTGGCACTCTCCCAGTTGAACAGAAAGCTAGAAGAACGTAGTGATAAGCGGCCACAGCTTGCAGACTTGAGAGAATCCGGAGCCCTTGAACAGGATGCTGACATAGTTGCTTTCATTTACAGGGACGAATTATACAACAAGGATGAAAATAATCCCAATAAAGGCAAAGCAGAAATAATACTGGCCAAACAGAGAAACGGACCCACCGGATTCGCGATATTGACGTTCCTGGATACCTATACCCGCTTTGAAAATTATAGCGATAGAGAATAGTTTGGAAACAAATACAGGTTAGGTAAGATAAAACCACCGCTTAAATCAATATGAAAAGGATTTTCGGGAATATCGGCGGACTTAAGGCCAATCAGATTCGCAGGCTTGAAAATCTGTACCGCCGTCGCTTTCCACCTCAATTTCTTATCACATTCGAACTTGCTCGTGATATAAGCAAGCTTTCCCATGAAATACGTCGTCAGATTGGTCTTCTAATAAACCGTCAGGGAAAGATAGCCTGCGTCATTGTAGGAAACTATCAGGGAATTGTTATTCCGGATACCGGTGAATATCGCACAGCTCCAGGCCGTTTGAAGGGGCTGAGATGTATACACACCCACCTAAACAATGAGTCCCTGACAAGAGATGACCTCACCGACCTTGCCCTATTGAGGCTCGACATCATGGCTGCAATTACAATAACCAAGGCGGGTTACTTTCATCAGGTTCATGTGGGTCATATCTTGCCAAATAGTTCAGACGGAAAGCCATTCCAGATCTTAAAGCCTTTAAAGCCCAACGAACTCGATATCGGATGCCTTGATCTTATTAACTCCCTTGAAGCAGAACTTGCCCATGTAAAGTCTTTATATGAGGCAGATGCAGGAAAAGAAAGGGCGCTCCTTGTCAGTGTTACAACAACCTCCGGGCGGCCCGCCATGGACTCTTTGGAAGAGCTGGAAGAACTGGCTGTGTCGAGTGGTATTGAAATCGTCGGAACGGTGCTGCAGCAACGCCGCAAGGTGAATTCCAAATTCCTTATGGGCCTGGGAAAACTTCAAGATCTGATCATTCTTGCGCTTCAGAAAGGGGCAACGTTAATCATCTTTGATCAGGAATTAAATCCGTCCCAAATCCGTTCGATTACTAATCATATAGATCTGAAAATCATTGACAGAACCCAATTGATTCTTGACATTTTTGCTCAACGTGCACAAACAAAGGAAGGAAAGCTTCAGGTTGAGCTTGCCCAGCTTAAGTATCTGATTCCACGACTTGTTACAAAGAATACTGCCATGTCACGTTTAACCGGCGGTATCGGCGGTCGCGGGCCGGGAGAAACAAAGCTGGAGATAAACCGCAGGCGGGTTTATGACCGCATAGCACAGTTGGAAAATGAGTTGTCCCTTGTAAGGAAACAGCGAAAGCAGCAAAAGGCCAAGCGCAATAAAAGAGGTCTTACTGTTATTTCCATAATCGGGTACACCAATGCCGGGAAATCAACCCTGTTGAACACCCTTACTAAGAGTAATGTGCGGGCGGAAAGCCGACTTTTTGCCACATTGGATCCTTCGAGCAGGCGTCTTAAATTCCCGAAAGACATTGAAGTCATCATTACGGATACCGTGGGATTCATTAAAAACCTCCCCAAAGACCTTATGGTTGCTTTCCGCGCAACACTTGAAGAACTTGATAGTGCGAACCTTCTTTTGCATGTAATCGACATCAGCAATCCCCGTTTTGAAGACCAGGTCGAGTCTGTTGAAAGAATACTTGTCGACCTTAATCTGCACAATATTTCATTGATCCGTGTCCTGAACAAAAAGGATCTTGTTGACGAAGAAACCGTTAATAGGCTGAGCAGGACCCTTGACGGGACAGCCATCTCAGCCAAAATAGAATCAACCTTAATGCCCCTGATCAAAAAGATGGAGACTTCAATACATCATATGAGGAATCATCCGCAGGGAGTAAATTGAAGAGTGGAATGCACAGGGCCACATCATTAAAAGAGGTAACTCCTCGAATCAGCATCAAATTTTGTTTGTTTTTTGGTAATAGTTCAGCCACTAAGTCACTAAGTCACAAAGATGGGGGGAGAAAATTAATAATTATCTATTTGGGTTTCTTGTCAATTTTAACGTGCCTCTTATTAAAAATGGCATTAAAAGAATCATATTATAATTTTAGTGTCTTAGTGCCTGGTTTATTGTAGTCAAGTTTTATTTAAAAAAACTAGCAGAAAATTGTCATGTGCGAGAATGGGCCACCATTAAGCTCGTCGGAGCACATGATAATTTTTCTGCGGGTTATAAAAGCACTAT
>JAUVVL010000283.1 GCA_030604635.1 Desulfobacteraceae bacterium | reverse complement strand
GAAAACGGGGAGTTGCCATCATGCTTCATTACTATTGCAAACAGTTTTTGGAATATTGCCAACTGGCAGATTTCTCAGTACGTTCCATCCAAGCTTTAACCATCCGGCTGAATGAATTTAAAGCCTTACTGAAATCTCAAAGAATCCGGTCAGTTAAAAAGATTACTTATCAACATCTGATCAATTTTGTGGCCGACCACAAAGACCCCTCAATACATGTAAGAAAGTCCCGTGTCTGGACCCTCAGACAATTTTACCACTTTTTGACGCTTCATCGGCACACACCGAAAAATATTGCCCTCAAGCTACCCTATCCAAAGATTGAAAAAACGGTCCCTCAGTTCCTCACACCTGACGAATACAACCGCTTAATTTGCCATTTCAGTGAACGGGCAGATTCATCTATGGGACTAAGAAACCTTATCATCATCATGCTGCTGGGTACGATGGGCCTCAGAACCCGTACGCTGATCGCTTTGAATATCGAAACCATCAGGGGCAAGTCTTCATTCTTCACATTGTGCCAACTACCCCTTTGTCCTCATAAAATTATGACCTTTTTCACCAAATAGTCATAAATTCATCACCCGCACCCCGGCAATATCTAATTCCGGGGTGCCTTCCCTACTAAGATTACCGAAGCAATACCCTTATATGAAAATCTCTTGAACACCGGGCTTCTTGAATCCCGCCATGGCGGGAAATACGACCTTTCAGGTCGTGTCAATCCCTATAGGTTGTGCATTGCCTTTATATGATTTTAATTGACGAGAAGGTATTGGCTTGATACTTTTTAATGCTTCTGACTCGGACTGCTTTGCAAAATAAAGGTCCCATCTGAGTTGAAGATTCATCCAAAAACCGGCAGATACATTAAAAAATTTTGCAAGCCTTAATGCCGTACTAGGGGTTATTCCCCGCCTGCCGTTAATTATTTCGTTTACCCTTTGATATGGGACATTTATGGCATTGGCTAATTCCCGCTGAGTGATGCCCATCGGTTTTAAAAACTCCTCTAAAAGCATCTCTCCGGGGTGAGTCGGTGTCCTATGAGTTGGTATTCGTATCATTATAATCTCCTAATTCTAAATACAATCAATGATAATCTGTGATTTCAATATCAATTGGTCCTGTTTCTGTCCATCTGAAACAAATCCGATATTGATCATTGATGCGAATACTGTGTTGTCCTTTGCGTTCTCTTGATAGCGCCTCTAATCTGTTTCCAGGTGGAACTCGAAGCTCATCAAGCGTCAAAACAGAATCCAGTTGATCAAGTTTTCTAAATGAAATGTTCCAGATATTCTTAGGACATATTTTTCTTGCGGCCTTTGTAGATTTGCCGTTGAAAATATCCTCCGTGGCTTTATTCTTAAACGATTGTATCACGAGTATACAGTAGCACGGCTATCATGCTATGTCAAGTCCCGTTTTTTCATATTTTATACGTTCAATCCATGCTGACCTGCATGTGGATCTTCCGCTTGATTCCGGCCACCGATTCCGCTCCATTTCGGCCACCTATTCCGGAACATTTCGGCCACCTTATAATACAATATAATTTTTAGCGACGCTGGATAATTTAACTTTTAAGCTTTAAGTTCTTGGGGTCAAACCTTGAATTGTGAGTAAGACCTTCATTTAATTCACAATTCAAGGTTTGACCCCGATCCTATTTTCTTTGACAATCACTGCATCAGCTGTCTAACGCTGGCGTAGATGCGCTCTCTGTTAGGGAGAATCTGGTTTTCCAAATGACGGGCATAAGGGATGGTCGTCTGAGTGCAGACGCGGGCATACTTGCAGGATATACCAGCCTCCAAGATCACCGCTGACAATTCCCCTGAGAGACCAAAGCCCTCGTAATCTTCGTCTACCACTAACAGACGCTCAGTCTGTGCGACCGCTTCGCGGACTGCCGTTTTGTCCAGGGGAGAGACGGTTCGCAAGTCCAGCACACCTGCTGAAATCCCTTCCATCTCAAGGGCTTGCGCGACTTCCAGAGCGCGGTGCACGCCCACTCCCACGCTGACGATTGTTACATCATCCCCTGCCCGGCGAAGGACAGCTTTACCGATAGGGACGGGTTCCCAATTTTGAAGCACAGCGCCTTTTGCCCCCTCGGCAGGGACATCATACTGAACCGTGCGTCGCGCTCCTGAACCCAAGAATTCAAGCCAAGTCTCCGAGAGGAGTTTATGCTCAAGGAAGATGACTGGACCATCGTGCTGTAGAGCAGCCAGCATTAGGCCGCCCGCATCAGCCGGTGTGGATGGAACCAGTACGGTCAGTCCTGGAATGTGTGCCAGCCAGCCCCACAAAGATTGTTCGTGCTGCCCACCGTCGCCATAACCTCCGCCACAAGGGACGCGCACCACAACGGGCGCAGTCCATTTGCCACCTGAAAACGCTTCGACTTTGGCAGCATGGTTGAGCAGAGCATCCATGCACACTCCTAGAAAATCCACCATGTATATTTCAACAACCGGGCGCAGACCGGCCATCGCGGCAGCTACGCCTGCTCCCAAGAAGGCACTCTCACTGATGGGAGTACCTCGCACGCGTCTGGGCCCGAAGCGCGCCAGTAGGTTACGCCGCAGTAACGGAATGTCCTCGCCAAATACAATAATGCGCGGGTCATCCGCCATGGCCTGAGCAAGAGCATCATCAATGGCCTGCGTGAAAAACAAGGTTCTCATGATGGCACCTCCGCTAAGGCAGACGCAAGCACATGGCTTATCTCTTGCTCGATTTGGTCTTCCAGTTCTTGCAAGCGTACCGGGTCCGAGAGCAAGGTTTTGCGCGCACGCCGGACCGGATCATTGGCCGAATCCCGGCGTAGATCGCGCAACGTTGAGAGCACGGCTGCAAGAACTTTTTTCAGCCCTGCCACGCGTTCGCGCAAAGCAGCCCCACCAGGCCGCAAGAATGAGTGCGTGAGCGGAACGGCGATTTCAGGCATTTCTCTGAACGGATCGCGCACGATCCTTAACAATTGAAAGCCCAAAAAGTGGCCTTCGAAATGCATGCAACGGGCATGCAGGAAGGTCGGCCCTTGACCGGAACGGGCGCGTTCAATTGCCGAATGGGAAGCCTCCCACACCTCGGATACATCGCAACCGTCAACTTCAACAGCGGGGACGCCCAACCCGCGCGCTCGTTCGTTCAAATCCCCGCCGGTCACCCTTTCGGATTGAGTGGTTATGGACCAGCCGTCATCCTTACAGACAAACAACACGGGCAAATTCCAAGCCGAAGCCAGGTTCAGCGATTCCATCAACATGCCTTGGTTCATTGCCCCCTCCCCGAAAAATGCAACGGCGATTGCACCAGGATGTGAGAATTGTGCCGATAGCGCAAAACCAGTTGCGGTTGGCCCTTCTGCGCCGACAATCCCTGAAGAAGCAGCAAGGTATTCTTTAGAAAACAGGTGCATATGCCCACCCATGCCGCCGCACAATCCGTCTGGATAACCAAGCAGTTCACGCAAGATAAGGACAGGGTCTGCGCCGCGCATGAGCAAAGCCGCGGAGCCGCGATGATCCAAAGCCATGGCGTCTCCTTTACGCAATTGGCTAACAACGCCCGCGATGATAGCTTCTTCGCCTGTCCCAAGATGCATTTCACCAGAGATTAGGCCGTCATGCCAGAGTTTTGCAATGGCTTCTTCAAACAAACGGCTTTTCAGCATAAGGGCATAAAGCGACCATAATTCGGATGGCATACTAACTTCCGAGAATTGTCGACGGCTAACTCCCGCCATCACCGGTGGGCATGGTAACCGGGCCTTTGTAAATGCCAATTAAACACCAGGTGAATGGGGGTCGGGCCACGTTATCTTATTAATATTTATGGATTATCGCTCCAAAAATAGGTGTCTTTTGCTCTTAAATCGCTATTTTCAGGGGTAAAATCACTATTGAAAGGGACCTGTTCTTCACGAAGATGATATGATCCTCCCGACTCCCCAACCTTTCGGCAATTCTTTTTTATGACACCGATGCGTAATTTACCCCGTTAAATGCGGAGCCTATTTAACTGCTATGAAACGGGCTAATGTCAAGTATAAAATGTCACATATTTTTGTTCCTTAATATATCCATGAATTTTGTTTTGGTCATTAGAGAATGATGGTTAAATTTATAATCACCATTATT
>JAUVVL010000025.1 GCA_030604635.1 Desulfobacteraceae bacterium | reverse complement strand
CTGCGGTCGAAAAAATCCTGCGGCCTTGTCTTGAACCAAAATCTACTATTTCCGGATGGACACTAGATAAGCTCGCTGATAGAGTGGCTGAGATTATTTCCATTAAACCGGAAGAAATATTTCAGCCTGGAAAGCAACCGGTAAAAGTCAAAGCAAGAAGCCTTTTCTGTTACTGGGCGGTCAGGGAATTGGGGTTTACAATGGCGGATCTGGCTCCAAAGCTCAATATCTCGCAGCCGGCGGTCAGTATGAGTGCTCAGCGTGGAGAGCGAATAGCATCAGAAAATGGATATTCACTGATGGATGAATAGAATCTTATTATTTTAGGATGTCCCGGAAGTCACTCAATTTTCATCGACGCCAACAGAGCGTAGCAGGCCGAAATAATTTTTTAAGGTAAAATTATACGGATGAGATGGTCAAATAGAAAAAAGCCTCTATGAACCCAAATAAGGCGCCAAAAAAATGTATCGTACGGATATCTGAATGATTTTTTATATAGGCGTCACTCAATATTTTTGGCGCCGTACGATAAAGCGCCGAAGACATATTTTACCTTAAAAAAAATCTTTTGGCCTGCGACATCAAAAACTTTTTAGCTATTTTGGGGTGCGAAATTTGAGAAACATTTTTGAAAAGTTTGCTTACAGCCTGTTATGACCGGGACGCCGACCGACTGCGAAGCTCTCCCGTCAGGCAAAATCTCGCCCTGTTGGACAGGGGCTCCGGTTTCAGGCACCCACCAGCGGAAAAATATTTTCCTTAATCCAGACGACAACCAAATCGGCCAGTTGGCGGGCCCGTTGAGCGGTTTCCCGGCTGACGGAGCTGATCAAAGGCGCCTGTTCCGAAAGTTTTAGGTTTTTCCCCAGCAAGTGTCGGTGCTTGCTTACAAAGTCGTCCGGCAGGTCGTCGGACAGCTCAACCCCTTTCATTATCGCCCAGGCCGAGGTCCACGCCCGTGCAACGTTCATTATGTTATATCCGCCGCCGCCCAGTGCAACCCAATGAAGTCCCCAGGACTTGATCTTTCGAATCAGCTTGCAAAAACCTTCGTTCGTAAGGTTCAGCGAAGCCAGGGGATCGGTTGTAAAGGTGTCCACCCCCAGCTGGGTTACCAGTACATCAGGGTCAAAGGCACGCACCAAGGGCGGAACCGTTTCTTTAAACACCCAGAGATACAGATCATCATCGGTGCCGGGAGCCAGAGGTACGTTGACGGCAAAACCACGGCCCGGCCCTTGCCCCATTTCTTCGGGGAATCCGGTGCCGGGGAAAAGGGTGTGACCGTGTTGATGAATGGAAATGGTCAAAACCTGGTCAGTGTTATAAAAAACCGCTTCAACGCCGTCACCGTGATGTACGTCTAAATCCAGGTAAACAACGCGTAAACCATCCTGAATCATTCGGGCAATTCCGATGGCCGGATCATTTAAGTAACAGAACCCGGAGGATCGGACGGATAACGCATGATGCAACCCACCGGCAATATTGAATGCGATCCGGCGATTCTCATATCTTACCTGGCGAATGCATTCCAACGTAGCTCCGGTGACCAGCAGGGACCAGTCATATAATCCTGAAAATACCGGGTTGTCGCCGCTCCCCAAGCCATAGTGCTCTGATTGTGCCGGGGCCTGGCCGGTATTGGCCTGACGGAGGACTTCCAGGTATTCGGAAGCGTGGACCAGGCGCACGTCTTGTTCGTCAGCCTCCCGGGCTTCCACCCATGGTATCTCGGGGTGATCGAATAACCCATAGGCACCGATTAAATCCATGGTTATCCGGAGCCTTTCCACCTTCAAAGGGTGATTGGGTCCATAACTGTGACGGCCGAATCGTTCGCTAAAGACAAGAACTTCCTTACTGTGTCCGCTCATATCTTAATCCTAATTTCATTGCAGCTTTTGGACAAGGCCGGGCACACGGACCCCCAATTTGAAACCGTTGTTCTTGGCCGCTGAATCCGGTACACCCACGCAGGCCACACCATAATGGCCGGTGGCGCTCATCGGATCGCCGCCGGTGGCAAAAGCAGCGCCCATCTTACCTTCCATACGGCGCTTCACGCCGATGAAATCGTCAAATTTTTTTTAATTTAGCCGCCATCACTCCAAAATAGGCCGGTGAACCTGCAATGATCCCGCCGGAATCGACAAAATCTTCTTTGCGCATATCCTCGGCAGAACGTATCATACAGCTGACACCTTCGACCGATTCGACGCCCTGACCGATGGCCTCGGCCAGCTTGTGGGTATTGCCGCCCCGCGAGTAATACAATGCCAACACCTGCATGACAGCTCTCCTTTTTGACGATGAATTCGTAACAGTAGAATTCATCACGTTTTGGGTGTAAATGTTAGGCCTTAGGTTAGGGATTATGTTGAGTTATAATAGAGAAGTCGGGCTTGGGTGTCAAACACAACTATGGGTATGCCCTGAAAGTTGAAGATCGAAAATGCCCAGGACATCTTTATTAATTAAAGGTCTGTGTTTTAAAAGGAACGTAAATGTTTCGCGTGGAAATCTTGATAGCAGTTCTTTTTCGGAGACCGTTTTAACAGGACCAAAGCGCTGGCCGGTCGGATCTTCCTAGATCGGCCTAGATCGGGTCCCTATATCGGGTCTGACCAAGCCAACAATTTGAAATCTTATGGAAATTCTATGAAATGAAATCGGCCCCGAAATTGGGCTTAGAATCGCATTTTCAGCCTCAAAAGGGGCCTTTTAAGATCAAAGACGAGTGAGTTTCAGGTGGCCTAAGGTCATGCAGGAACAGAATGGAAAACTGAAAAAAATCCTTACCGTGCCGAAAAGATCCGCCTCCACATTCCCAGTGTATAGTACCACATGATAAAGCGCATCATTTAGCGCACTATACAACGCCCTTAATTTTCTAAAAGTGACTACAAAAACAATCCAGCAAATAAACTGATCGTCTTGAGATATCTCTCCAACCCACAGGATATCATCCACCGCAAAAACCTGAGATATGTCTGACACGCGGGGGGTCGGGATGAGTGTAAAATTTCGGGGACAGAATAATAGAGTTCCGGTGTCGTCTAAGAATTTCGGAAGCTTGTTTTTTGAGTACTGAATTTTATAAAGACTGAGAAACGAAAGATTAAAAATAGCTCTTTTCGAGTATCATTGCAGTATAGTATCATTGACCAAAGTATAAAATATCCATAATCCAATATATGGTCACCCAGATTGAAAAAGATAGGCTAAAACCTAAATGTAAACCGCGAACTACCTCTGTGAACAATCTGCCCGAAGTCTCTGATCCATCGGTTTTCTTCCTCTGACAATGGACCTTTTTCCCGAAGATTACTTAAATTCTCTTGGAGTTGCTGGCGGTTTTTAGGACCCGTGAGCACCAGATCAACATGGGGATTGGACAGGCAGAAGCGATAGCAGTCAGATGCGGTCATGACAGGGCCGTTCCAACCTTTTGGACGCTTAAGAAGACCACGCCATCGCGTGGCTGTATAGGCGACAATAGCCGGTTTGCGTTTGGCAAGGTGGGGGAAGATGTCTAACTCAGCACCTGGATGAGCGGCATTATAACGGATCATAAGCATGTCCAGTGGAGAATCTTCGGCGAGCTTGCCCGCCAGTTTCCGGTCGTGAATGCTCACCCCAATGGCCCGAACCATGCCTGACTCTCGAAGGGATACCAGTGCGTCAATCGTGGATGGAGTCCAGGCGCTCGTACGACCAAGCCAAAAAAGCTGAAAAACATCGAGATACTCCGTGCCCAGCTTCTTAAGCAATCGGTTACAGGCGCGCATGATACCCCCTCCAAAATATCCGGTGGTTGGCCCACAAGCCAAGACGAGGGATTCCCGGTCACGCTTTATGGCCGCTTTGAGCGACTTCGTTACCTGTCGTGCGTTGGGGGTCCAAAAGACATAGTTTACACCCTGCTCCAGGGCCCACTCTAAATCCACTCCCTCAACACCATAGTTAGTAGCTAAACCGAGCCGGAACACCCGACGCCCAAGGGCGGGAACATCCCGATGCAAGAAGTCATCGTTCATGGATGTGCATCCTTTTCATCTTACGCATTGTCCTTATAAAATAGAAATAGTGGTATCATTATGGCGATGAGTCTAACATACTTGCCAATTGTTTGGGCTTGGAAAGCGTTCATCCTATTGTGACTGATATCACAATACGTGAAAAATGGGCAATTCAATACTTCTCAAAATTTGTGTCAGAGGCTCGTCAGGATTTTTTCAAATCCTTGCTGACTAAGTTTATTCAGTCTTCTCGAATCCCAGAGAATAATACCAAATCAAATAAAAAACATAAAGTGACTTTAAACCTGGTACAGCTCCCCGTATGATCTAAATTTGTCACAATCAACCTTTTCCATAAAGAAGGTTTCTGGCGCTCCTTGCTATCCCTAACATCAGGTTTTCACGATAGGTGATCCAAGCCTGCAAATCAGACTGAGACAACCTCTCCACAGCCACAATTAGTTATACATATGATATTATTGCATATTTATATCCGATGTTTTAAAGCTGAGGGGTCGGAAGGACACCTTTCCATAAATCTCAAACCAAAAGGAGGTAGAGCTATGAAAGTTTCAAAGGCAGCAAAACTTTGGCTGGACCTCAGCTTCTCACACATGTGGTCTTCATAAGTGTATGTCAGGTTTTCGAATCTCTGTTGCTGCCGCCCATATCATCCTGCATCTTTTTCTCAAGTTTCCTTCGTTCGGCTTCCTCTATTCCCTCTTCATATGCCCATCCCATAGCTCAGCCGAGAAAAATCGCATCTTTCGTGGTAAATTCATCATCGCACATATCATTCCCGGTAGTGTCATCTTCAAATTCGGGACCGTCATCAAAGGAAATCATCGGTAAACAATTATATGGTTGAATTCACAGCCGACCTATAATGATCACTTTGGCTTATTGCATATACCTACAAAAAACTTGACATTATTTTGTATAGCTATACAATACATCCATGACTGTTAAAACGAGATATCTTACAAAAAACATCGTGGAAGACCTCAAAGAAAAAATGGTTTTCCTCGGCGGCCCCAGGCAGGTCGGTAAAACAACGGCTGCCAGGGATCTTATCGCCAGGAACTTTAAAAGCAGCTATTATAACTGGGATAAATTAAGTGACAGGCTTGCCGCCTTAAAAGGAGAATGGCCGCCGGATTCCGATTTGATTATCCTGGATGAATTTCATAAGCATTCCAAATGGAAAACATGGATAAAGGGTGAGTATGATACCTGCAAGGATCAGTACCGGTTTCTTTTAACCGGCAGCGCACGCCTGAACATTTACCGCCGCGGGGGAGATTCGCTTCAGGGCAGATACCATTATTACACTCTGCATCCTTTTTCAATTGCGGAATTAGACAGGTTGGCCCCTGACATAAAACCGTTTAATAAGCTTGTCTTTCATGACAGCCCGGATCCGGAACATTTTTCCGCACTTTACGAATTCGGGGGATTTCCCGAGCCTTTAATAAAACAAAATCGTCGTTTTTTACGAAGGTGGCATACTGAAAGGACAGAAAGGTTTTTCAAAGAGGATATTCGTGATTTAACCATGATCAGGGATTTTGGCAACCTTGCATTGTTATCAGAACTTCTCCCTGAAAAGACATCCTCGATCCTGTCGATCAATTCGCTGGCAGAAGATCTCCAGGTTAATTTCCGAACCGTTGCAAACTGGCTGGACACCTTTGAGCTGTTTTATTACTGCTTCAGGATTCCGCCCTACCAGTCCAAAAAGATTGCCGCGGTCAGGAAAGAAAAAAAGTTCTATCTGTGGGACTGGTCGGTCATTGAGGAAGATGGACAAAAATTTGAAAATTTTATTGCGGCCCATTTGCTAAAATATTGCAATTATCTTTATTCGTATGAAGGGTTTAAGGTTTCTCTGTCTTTTCTAAGGGATTCAACAGGCAGAGAGGTCGACTTTCTGGTTTCCTGTGATAACAAGCCCTGGTTCTCCGTAGAAGTTAAGAATAACGATTCAGGCATATCTAAAAATCTATTTTATTTTAAAGACAAATTATCCATACCTTATAATTATCAGGTTGTTAAAAAATGCAGGAATGAACGTATGCACAAGGGAATACGGGTTATGCCTGTAAATAAATTTCTCACCGCATTCATCTGATTTTCAGTGAACCCTGAACCCTGAACGGTCACATTTTGTCTTTACATTATATGGAAGTATTGTATCTGTCATATACAAATATAGGCATATTTTATGTATATGACAAATACTATGAGGTTGCCATGGAGATATCATTCCAGCTTTTACAACAACAGAATCCCTGGTGGTTCCGTGAAGAAGTTATTTTAGATGATGAGAAGATAGCGGACTACGAACAGGAAACCCACCAGTATATTCCCCCGATCCTGTCAGAGTTTCCAGAGAACACGGATGCCATTCTAACACTCAGGGGACCGCGGCAAATCGGAAAAAGCACCAGTATGAAATTGCTTATCCGCAGACTTTTACTTGAATTAAAGATACCTAAAAAACACATCTTCTATTTTTCATTGGACAGGATTGAGGATTACAACCAACTCTACGAATTGATAGACTGCTATCTCAGAAACGTCAGACCGGGCAACCCGCAACGGTTGTATATTTTCCTGGATGAGATATCATTTGTCCGCCAGTGGCAACGAGGTGTAAAGGCCCTGGCAGACGAGGGAAAGCTGAAAAATGCAACCCTCTTGTTGACCGGTTCCAATTTGATCGATGTTCGCGGAGGGGCCGAGCGGATGCCGGGTCGAAGAGGCAGGCTCTCCAGAGTCGATTTTGAGCAACTGCCGATGACATTTGCCGAGTTCATCCATTTGACAGAACCCGGGATTGAATCAACCGATATCGACAGTCTCATCTATCACAAAGACCTCCTTTTACACCGTTTTGAGGAGTATCTCATCACCGGTGGATTCCCTCTCTCCATAAACCTGTTTTTCACCCGAGGCCGCATTTCTTCCTATGTGTACCAACTTTACTTGAGTTGGATTGAAGGAGATATCGGGCGTGCAGGGAAGTTGGAACGGAATCTTTACCAGATAATGTCTCGAGTTTTGGCACATATCTCTACCGGAATTAGCTGGTATAAACTCAGCAGAGAAGCCGGTATCGCCTCCCATGCCACGGTACAAGAGTATATTGAGATTCTGGAAAGGATGTATGTGTTACGGACTGTTCCGTTTATTGACCTGTCATCAAAATTGCCGATGTACCGAAAGAATAAGAAACTCTATTTCCAGGACCCGCTTATTTTTCACTGTTTTTCCGGAAAAAATAATGGGATAGGGGATAATTTTTTTACCGAAAGCCAGAGATTTTTAAACGATCCTCCGGGCAAGTCGAAATTAGTGGAGTCGGTCGTGGGAATGCACATCTTTTGGCGCTATCAGAACTGTTTTTATTGGCAGGGTCAGAAGGAAATCGATTTTGTAGCCAAAGAGGGTAACAAGTTGCATTTCTTCGAGGTCAAATATCAAGAAAAGGTGTCTGCTTCTGAGTTTCAATGGTTTAAAAAAATCAGTCCCAAAGGGCGACGATTAAGCGTTATTACAAAACAAGATTTTCAGAAACATCAATCGATAAGCCTAATGCCGGCGCCGGTTTTTCTGATGAGAAATGTTGCCGAATTGGAGTAAAAGGAGATTCAGAATTGAAAAACTAAAGGCCGATGGATGACCTGTCTGCGCCTGCCTGTGCGGTGCACGCAGACAAGTGCGTTCTCTGTTTGGGGAAAATGTGGAGAAAAGGATCGCGTCATAGTCCGGGCTGCCCTGCCAAAGTGAGGTTTTTAGGATATTTAAATTTAATCAGGGGGGGGGCAAAATTCGATTGTCGTAAGGGGTCAATTTTCGGTTGTCATTTCGAACCAAAGAAGTGTGCACTCCTTCACCATTCAAGAATCATGCAAGTATCATGAAACCGCAAACCTTGCCATACAGAGCCGTCTTTGACATTGTTCGCGTAACATTTCGTTTTTGCACGTTTAAATTCGTATTCCCCATTTTTTTAAAAATAACAAATAATTAGCTTGCTTTCTTTCTAAATAAAGATTATTATATATTCAATCAATCAAGTCTTGTTTAATCTGCGGGACGGTTTCTTTCTGAAGGAACAATCCATTTGTCAAAGTGGCACCCTCCAGTTTGCGACGTTGAAAATTTTTAAGAAAGGAGGATGTTATCATGACCAATGGAACTGTTAAGTGGTTTAACGACCGAAAAGGGTTCGGATTCATTGAGCAGGAAGACGGAGCGGATGTGTTTGTTCATCATTCAGCAATCAATGCAGACGGTTTTAAATCCCTCAATGAAGGTGACCGAGTTTCCTTTGATATAGAGCAAGGACAAAAAGGTCCTTCCGCTGCAAATGTCACTGTGATTTAACCTTATGTTCTGAGTAAAAAGGGCATTCCTTCTAATATTGAGGGGATGCCCTTTTGTTTGGTTTGAATTTATACCTTCACAATTCGCTATCATCAGACCTTAAACCTCAAAAAAGTCCGCTCATAGATCCTTTTCTTGTTGTCATTATCAAAAATAACAGCCAAGGAGGTAACAAATTGGCAAGATCAAATTATAAATTTAATA
The DNA here is from genome assembly GCA_030604635.1 of Desulfobacteraceae bacterium. Taxonomy (GTDB): domain Bacteria; phylum Desulfobacterota; class Desulfobacteria; order Desulfobacterales; family UBA11574; genus JAUVVL01. The sequence continues at coordinate 12,704 of JAUVVL010000025.1, read as the reverse complement.
AACGCCAAAAAGAATTAGCAAGGAAGAAAAAAAAAGAACAAAAGAGACAACGCAAACTGGATAAAAACACTATAAAATCAGAAGAGAATCCAAATCAGTCTCAGAATGAAGGAGAGAATCTATAAGCATAGAAACCGGATGAAAAGGAGAAAAGATATGCGTCAAAAATATGTGATTTCTCGAGATGGTGCCAAAAATAAACTCAAAATCAGGGAATATGCAATCATCAACAAAAATCCGAAAAAAGTGGCGTCTTCAATGCTGCAAAAGGGAAGTTTTTCATTTCTCTGCGAAGAAACCTATGAAAGTGAGATTATCGTGAGTTCCATCTCCAAAGGAATGAACGCCTTGGTTGCAATCCTTCGGACCCACAATATATTTCCCATCGAACCATATGCCACCAAAATCGCCGAATCAGTCATGGCGTTATACAATTCATCCGAAGAGGGTTCGGTGGAGCTGTTTTTTGACGACGTCGATTTGGTATCTCATTGATATGATTTAGTTTTTTGAAAACAGATAAAGCGAATATCTCAAATTGTGTTTAGTAAAAAAGCAGAAGGATTATTTTCCGGTCAAACTATTGACTTATTATTACGAATGGATTAATTAAGATGCCCATGTAAAAAGTCATTTTTACATGGATTCAGGAATTCAGGGATTAAGGAATTGCGAATTATTTAAAGTCATTATGAATGCGTAAAATTGAATAATTCAGCAAGTTTTGACTTTTTACGAAATCATCAATTAAAGATTCGATTAATTCTACCATTCACTACTTGTGTATCTTTTCGGTATTTATTTTGGAGCCTGTTTAAAGAACCTCTCTTTTTTGGCCTTCCTTCAAAGTGACCTCCTGAGCATTTGCACAAGATATAAGGAAAGGAAAAACTTTAGATGGAAGGTTATGTCAAATCGTACAGTGAAAAAAAGGGCTATGGTTTTATACACACCGAAGAATATGGGGACGTTTTTGTTCATAAATCGGGCATCAAGGAATTTGGGCATTTCGGTTTACAAAAGGGTGACCCTGTAACTTTTGAATTAAAAGAAACCTCTAAAGGCAGACAAGCCGTCAACTTACAGCCCCTCAAATCCTATTAATTTGGAAACGCACAATACTTTTCTATCTTAATACTTACCATTAGCAATAAGGCCTGCACCATCTTGCGAATAAAGCTAGATCGTTTTCTTACGTCAGAGGCGTTCATTTCTTTCTTTTATCGATTAATTTTATTTTATAATGTTTCTGAGATCGCCTTCCTTTTTTAGGGGAGGGTATTGACTTTAATCAACTTTGTTTAGCCGCAATATATTGAATTGATCTTTTCCGGAAAGAATTCTCAATCTGTCCCGCAATTGAATCAATAATTGTATTTTCCCCTCCGTTTATGGTAACATACTTTGCACGGGTTACAGCGAGTGTATTGATGAAGATAGAGCCCAAGGTGTAGATATAAAAGCCTATGCCATGAAGCCACTCGTCATGCAAGACTTGGTTAATACCTTTCGGAAGGTGTTGGACAAAAACTGATATTGAAAGACGCCACTGATTAGTGCGTAAAACAAACCTGCTATAAGTTAATTCCATGACTTCCAACATAAAATTACTCTTTGTTGATGATGAAGAGGCAGTCCGGTTCTTTTTTCGTGAAGGCTTGATTAACGAGGCCCTTGAGATCGAGACCGCCTCTGACGGTGTGGAAGCATTGAAAAAACTCAAGGCGTTCCCTGCCGATATTGTGATAACCGATGTCAGGATGCCCAATATGGATGGTCTGACACTGTTAGAGGAAATCAGAATGCGCTATCCTGACATTTTTGTGGTAGTCGTTACAGCTTACGGTTCCATAGAGGATGCTGTGAAGGCAATGAAGGCAGGGGCCTATGACTATGTCCTCAAGCCTTTTGACTTTGATACGATCAGGAGGGTGATCGAAAAAATTACCGGCCATAAAAGGATTTTAGAGAAAAACATTTTTCTCGGAAAGGAGCACAGAAAAGGGTATCGGTTTGAGAATATCATCGGACAAGATCCGAAAATGTTCGAGATCTTCCGGAAAATCATGGATGTAGCTAACACAAACGCAACAGTCTTGATCACTGGAGAAAGCGGGACAGGCAAAGAACTGATTGCCGAGGCAGTCCACTTTGGAAGTCCAAGAAGATCTGAGCCCTTAATCAAGGTGAACTGTGCGGCCCTTACCGAGACACTGATCAACAGTGAACTGTTTGGTCATGAGAAGGGTGCCTTTACCGGCGCGATAGCACAAAAAAAAGGGCATTTTGAGCTTGCAGATGAAGGATCGATCTTTTTGGATGAGATCGGTGATGTCCCCATTCCGACACAGATCTCCTTTTTGCGCGTCCTTGAATTGGGGACTTTTCAGCGGGTAGGCGGCACCAGGACACTGAAAGTCGATACCCGCGTTATTTGTGCCACCAATAAAGACCTTTCTCATGCGGTTAAAGAGAAGCTTTTCCGGGAAGACCTGTTTTACCGGATCAATGTGGTCCCTATTCATATGCCGCCACTTCGAGAAAGAAAATCTGATGTCCCCCTCTTGGCCAATCACTTTCTGAGGAAATATTGCACTGAAGCAAGAAAGAATATCCTTCGCATTTCTAGGGCGGCCATGAACATATTGATCCGATATGATTGGCCGGGCAATGTCAGAGAGCTGGCAAATATTGTTGAAAATGCCGTAATTTTCTGCAAAGGAAGAGAAATTATTCCGGCTGACCTGCCTGAAGAATTGAAGGAAACCACTCAAAAAAAGGGCTTTACTCTCGGACTCTCTTCTATCTCACTCCCTCTTGCAGAAGCAACCATGATACGTAAGGTACTGGAGGAAACAAACTGGAACCTGAAACAGGCAGCCAGGGAACTGGATATTGCCCGGGGTACCCTTTACAGCAAGATGAAAAAATACGGGATAGAAAAACCACATTCCGGTGATTGATTTTGCACATTAACCCGGTCTGTTGCCCTCCGATGCCAATTTTATTGGTGGACTTCCCACTAAAATGTCATAAATGTAGCCTGTCGGTTTATCGGCTCTCAACGGCACTTCAGGCCCTCACTGCATACTGCAACAAGCAAGCATCAACAAACAAACCACTCAAACAGGCGGTCTGGCACATAAGTTGCTGTTCCTGTCAAATAAGGCAAAGGAATTTATCCTGAGATACCGAAAGGAGTTTTCTTGCTATGTCCGATCAGTCCGCCACAGAGACAACAAAGGAGGAGATTCTCCTCAATCTAATTGACCGTTCTCTTCCCAAAGCAGAGGCAGCCTTGATTCAAAAGGTCCTGGAAGAAACAAACTGGAACCTGAAGAGAGCGGCAAGCAGACTCGAAATTGCCCGCGGGACTCTCTACAGCAAAATGAAAAAATACAATATCAAGAGGCCTGCCCTGTAAACCTTCACCCTGTCTTCTCAATCCCTGCATTCCCAAATTCCTCAATTATTCCCGCATCCTGCGGGATCTACGCTTCGCTCTTCTTGCCTTACCCTGCATGTTGGAAATTGAACATCCTCCGTTTTTCTCTCTTATCATGCAATATCATGAAGTTAGTCTAACAGACCCCGGAAAACAGTCTTTGGTTGGTGCCGTATTTTGAACACAAACAACCATAATTTAATAGGGAAATGAGCCGTTTCCGTGACAAGCGCCGGAGCTGGCATGTAACACCTGGATAATACAACCATATTTGTCTATTCCCGGATGTGGCACGCCGATTGCAATGTCACAAGGGCAAATGACAAGGAAATGAAAAAACAGGAAACACAAATCGCAACATTTCAACAAAGATAAGGAGGTAATATCAGGGAAAGAGGGCGACCTGACCACAAAACAACAGACGGAATTCAAAAAATATTAAACCATTTAACAAAAAAATTAAAATGAACATGAAAAGGAGAAACAAAATGAGAAAGACTTTATTAAGCTTGATTACAATGGTGATGGTCCTGAGTATGCTTTTTATCGCAGGGCCGGTAATGGCAGCAGATCAGACTGTAACTATACAGGTTGATTCAATTAATGTGGTTAATGCTACTGGGTCTCCTTCGCTTAACATTACTACAGCCGTGGCAGGTTCAGCTCCCACGTCAGTTACTGACAATACTACTGGAGATTTGCTCTGGACAACCAATGAAGCAACCGCCCGAACAATTTCAGTGTCCGCATCCAGTTTAGGAAGCTTTACGCTAACGGTTGAAGCTAAGACTGTTACCGGCACTGGTACTAAAGGCACGGCAGCATCAGCAGTTACTCTCAGTGCATCACCGCAAGCTTTGATTACCGCGATTTCAAATACTGCGGCCAGTTGCGATCTTGAATACGTGCTCAGCGCCACCGAAGCGCAGGGACCAACTTCTTCAACAAATGTCACAGTTACTTTTACAATTGCTGCGTCTTAGTAGGGGGGCTTAAAAAAAGGCGGGCCTTTCAAAGGCCCGCCTTTTTTTGTGAGTCTTTCGCTACGCAGCTGGCTCTTGCTCTCCATTTAGGGCAGGTGTCAGGTTTGTTTGTATCCGGTTGCCTTTATGTTTGGTGAACAGAAAAAACAGTTGATTTGCTCCCTGGCTTTTACTAAACTAACCGTCAATCCTTATCCACAAAAGAGAAGAAGGGGGTACAAATGAAAACACTGAAATTCCTCTTATTCACAGTAGCGCTTGCCCTTTTATCAAACGGCCCGGCCCTGGGATCGGACGTCAGCACCCATGTCATGACTTTCGATTTTCAGGCCATCAATGAGATTGAAGTAACAGGGACTCCTAATTTAACCATTGCCTCGGCAATTGCAGGTGAACAGCCTCAGGAGGCCACGGACAGCTCATCCACCTGCGCCATAACCACAAACGGCACCAATAAAAGGATTACGGCTAACATTGACACGGCCATGCCGGCATACGTTACGCTCAAAGTGAATGTTGCCGCTCCGTCAGGCAGCGGCACAAGCCAGGGCGATGTAACCCTTACCACTTTAGCGTCCGATGTTGTGACAGGCATCAGCCATGTGGCTGACAGCAGCCCAACAATAACTTACAAACTGAGCACCACCGTACAGGCGGGTGTGCTTTCCACTGACACAAGGACCGTTACATTTACCCTTTCAGATTGAGGTATCCTTAGCCTGCCGGAGAAAGAGCAATAAAATGAGATTTTCAATCAGAATTTTCATCATATTTCTTTTGGCTCCTCTGTTTTTTACACCCCAAACAGCCCATGCCGCTATATCTATTACAGTGACCGGGTCCTGGCTTGAAACAATTGACAAAAACGACTTATTATACGGAGCGGGGAGCGACCTGCAAAGCACTTACACCAGCGTTTCCGGGCAGGTATCGATCGACATCTCAGGTACAAGCGGGGCCTCGGATGCCTGGCGCGTTGATATACGGAAGGTGGATAACACTTGGAACGGCAACCTCCATCCATATGTCATGAGAACCTCTGCCGGCACAGGTGGAAGTGTCAGCGGTGGTACTTCTTATCAAGAGGTAACAGATATCAATACTTCGTTTTTTTCCGGTTCCGGGGATGTGACAGGCATAAATGTGCAGTTGAGACTGGCCGGGGCTTCTATTCAAATTTCCCCATCTTCCTATTCCACCGTGCTCTACTACACGGTTGTTGACATCCAATAAAGGAGGGCTTTTATGAAATCCAAAACAGGAATAATTCTCATGGGCTTGTTTTTGTGTTTGATCATGCCTTGCGTATCCGTGGCCGGGGTGTCTGTTACAAGCGGCCTGACATATGAAAAGGAAATCCAGGCTGGAGGGACTTACCAGGGGGTCATCCAGCTCAGGAACACGGGAGAAGAGCCTCAAGAGGTAAAAATCTACCAGTCCGATTACCTTTTTTTCTGTGACGGCAGAAATATCTATGGTGAACCCGGAAAGTCTCCCCGGTCCAACGCCGACTGGATGACCTTTAGCCCGCATCGTCTTACAATTCCACCCAAAGGCACATCACAAGTCAACTATACCTTTAAAGTCCCCGATGATAAGACTCTGGCCGGAACTTACTGGAGCATGATTATGATTGAGGGTATTTCTTCGAGTTCTCCCGAGGCGGTCAGGCAGGAGAAAGATAAAATCACATTTGGCATAAGCCAGGTCATACGTTATGGCTTACAGATGATAACCCAGATCGGCGATAGCGGCGACCGCAAACTTAAATTCTTAAAAACAAGGCTTTTGAAAGAAGATAAGGAAAGGATTTTACAGCTTGATATAGAAAACATCGGAGAAAGATTGCTCAGGCCGGCTTTATGGGCCGAGCTTTATGATGAAAAAGGCAAGTCTGTTGGCAAGTTTGAAGGTGGAAAGCTGGGTGTCTATCCCGCTACTTCCGTCAGATTCAGGATTGACCTGAGCCGGGTGCCAAAAGGCAAATACAAGGCCCTGGTTGTAGCGGACTGCGGCGGTGACGATCTCTTTGGGGCTACCTATACCCTTAAGTTCGAATAGGTGCCATAATTGAAGAGAAGCCTTTTTATCCTCTTAATTATTTCTTATTTATTATTTATTGCCGGCACGCTTGAGGCCCGGCAGAGAGGTGTGCAGGTCAGGCTAAGCGGGCAGGAATTATTTAAGACTGAGCCAAAAAACGTTGTAACCACCACTTTTGAGGTAACCAACACCTCAGGTGAAGAGCTGGAATTCATATCGCATGTAAAACTCCCTGAGGGATGGAAACTTATCATACCGTCATTTCCTTTCCGCCTTGCTCCAAATGGCACCGAAATAAGGCTGGTCGGCTTTTTTATCCCCCAGACAGCCTTAGCCGGCAAATATGAGATAATCTATCGGGCCAGCTCGGTCAAATATCCCTCCATCAGTGACTTTGCCAGGATCTTTGTGGTGGTCCTCTCTGTCACAAAGCTGCAAGCCGAATTACTGCAAGCCCCGGAAAGCGTTATCGCCGGGGAGCCTTACGAAGCCATCTTTTCAGTGATTAATGCCAGCAATACAGAAAACAGGGTCGTTATTAAGGTCCAAAGCGGTCAGGACCTGCCGTACACTGTTGTTCCTGACAAGATGACACTCGCCCCGGGAGAATCAAAGACCGTCAAAGTGGTCGTAAAGACCGATGAAAAGCTCAGAAAGGGTTTCAAGCATCACCTCAAGTTGACGGTCCAGTCCGTTGAGGATGAAAAAATTAGAGGCCAGGCAAGGTGCGCGGTTGACATTATCCCTAAGATAACGGAAGAGGTGGATCGTTTTCATAAGATACCGGCCAAAATCGTCCTGCGATCGGTCAGCCAAAAGAATGAGGAGAATAATATCAACTTCCAGGGCGAGTTTTCCGGGAGAGGGAAACTGAGCGAGGAGGGGAAAGATGAGATTGCGTTCCTGTTCCGGGGGCCTGACACCCTCGAAGATAGTTCAATGTTTGGGCAGCGCGACAGGTATTTTGCCGGGTACCGGGGCGAGGATGCTGACGTTCTTCTGGGCGATAATTATTACTCTCTTTCACGCCTCACCGAGCAGAGTCTTGACGGCAGGGGGGCTGAGGCTGGGCTGGTCTTAGGCGGTTTTGGATTTAGGGGCTATCATATGAAAACGAGGTGGCTTGATCCGGAAGAGAAAGAGACCGCCCTTCATTTTGATTATCTGTTTCGCGATAGATACAGGATTGGTCTCAATCTGCTTGAAAAAAAAAGCGATCTCGAAGATGCTCAAATTGCAAGTCTTCAAGGGAAACTTGAGCCTTTTGAAAATACGAATATTGAATTTGAAGCAGCATACGGGCAGGATGACAACAGGCATGACAACGCATACTGGCTCAATCTTTACGGCTCCCCTGAGTGGGGCGGATCTTACCGCTTGGAATACATCTATGCAGAACCAGATTTTCCAGGCTATTATCAGGATAAGGAGTATATCTCGGGCAATTTCTTCTTTCCCATAAGAAATCACTTCACCTTAAATACGACTCTCCGCCAGGAAAAAAACAATCTGGATTTAGACCCTTCGACTGAATCGGCCTCATTAAATAGGTTCGGCCAGTTAGGTCTGAACTACACATTTAATACGGGAACAACCCTTTCCATTGAGTCGCGGTATCGTACCCATGAGGACCGTTTACCGGAACCTGATTTCAACTATAGGGAGCTAACCCTGAAGGGCCGGGTAGGACAGAGTTTCAAGAAGCTCTTTTTTAATGCTTCCGCCGAATCGGGAAAGACAAAGGACAGTCTGAAGGACCAAACCACTGACGTGGGCATATATGAAGGCACTGCCTATTTTATGCCGACTCGCAATCAAACTTATGGGGGTTATGTGCGCTACAGCAGGCATGGGGATCCCGAGGACGAAGACAGGGTCACTGTAAACGCAGGTCTGACCGGTTCGTTCCAGATAGCTAAAAAGGCCAATCTCAAACTCAAACTTGAAAAATATGATTACTTAGGAACCGACTCAGGAGACCGGCATAACTTTGATTTGTCATTGAGTTATCTATTCTTCAATAAGATCAGGATGTTTGCTCGCGGTCGTCATACCCTGTATAGCAGAAATTCTGATCAGGAAGATGAAACCGCTTTTATTGTTGAGTTTACCGTTCCCTTCGGCCTGCCCGTTGGGCGGAAAAAGAGCATCGGCATGCTTAAGGGATATGTCCGTGATCAGGAGACCGGCCAACCGGTTTCAGATGCCATCCTCCGTCTGAGCGGAGCCACCGCCGTAACGGACAGCGATGGCGAGTTTACCTTCCCGGCCCTGAAACCGGGAACCTTCTACCTGAACATTGATAGCGCAAGCATCGGTCTTGAGCGGATTCCGGCGCAAAAAACCCCTATGAAAATAGATATTGGAGGCGGAAAAGAAACCTCAATTGAAATAGGAATAACAAGAAGCGCCGGTCTTACGGGCAAGATCATTGTCTATGGATTTGCAAAAGAAGATTCCCTGCAAAAAGAATACGCAGTTCATAAAGGTAAGGACAGAGATGTCCCCAAAGACACTGAAACGGACATGGTTGAAGAGTATGGCCTGGCGAATGTCCTTTTGGAGTTCAAGAGTGAATTAGAGACATGGCGCGTGCTTACGGACAGGAAAGGTAGGTTTAGTTTTGACGACGTGCGACCTGGGCAATGGACTCTTACCGTGCATGCTGACAATTTGCCTGAATACCACTATCTTGAAAAAGATACCTTTGAGATCGAACTGGCACCCGGTGAGAAAAAGGAGATGCTAATAAGGATCTTGCCGAGGAAGCGTGCTATCCAGATTATTGAGGAGGGCGAGACTTTGATTGAGGAAGAGAAGAAGTTGGAAAAACCCGCACCGGCAAAAAGATTGCCTCTTTTCTCGGTTCAGGTGGCGGCCTGTCTGGAGCTGGAAAACGCGCAGAACCTTGTTAAGGGTTTGAAAAAGAAAGGTTACGAAGCATATATTTTCAAAACTCGGAAGTCCAAAAAAATGACATGGCATACGGTGCGCATCGGCGACTATACAAACAAGAAAGAAGCTTCCATGGCGGCGTCAGACTTCAGGGAAAAAGAGAAAAAGGATGTTTTCGTGTGCCTGAAAGGCTCTCTTTTCTCGGTTCAGGTGGCGGCCTGTCTGGAGCGGAAAAATGCGCAGAACCTTGTTAAGGGCTTGAGAGAGAAAGGCTACGAAGCATACATTTTCAAAACTCGGAAGTCCAAAAAAATGACATGGTATGAGGTGCGTATCGGCGACTATGCGAGTGAGGAAGAAGCTTCCATGGCGGCATCCGGCTTTAAGAAAAAAGAGAAAATGGATGCTTTCGTGTGCCCGAAAGACTCTCCTTAAATGCCTGGGTATATCCGGAAAGCACGGATTACACTGAATCGTATGCACTTTTATACATGAGGAGGGTATATTTGAATTTCCCGTCCTGGACCCCGGAGATTATGTTGTAAAGATCGACAAAGAATATCTTCCTCATCGTTATATCATGACGACACCGGAGACCATCAAGGTTAGCGTGAAATCCAAAGAACAGATCGCGGATATAAACTTCGGCGCCTACAAAAAACCGCGCAAAATCATCAAGACTTTTTTCAAGAAAAAGAAATAGAGGATTGAAGGGAAAGTGAAAGACCGGTCCCAGACCCTAACCCGGATAAACCCGAACCGAAAAGGTCTCACGCAACGATCTCGGGGACGTCCATTGGAATATTGGTTGACAACTGATACGGGGATGGGGGTAGGGGCATGAGAAGCATAGGGGTCAGAGCTACACTCTTTACAAATCAACATGTTTTTTTAGGAGCAATAGAATAGAAACCAGCCGAATAGTGGGTTATAGGTAGTTCTATGAATTGACTTTATTGATCATTTTGTTTAAATACTGATTGCTATTATGCTATAATCATTGAAAACGAGGAGGCTAAACCATGAGTTGGATCGGACGAATATTTGGGGGCAGCATAGGGACGGTGGTAGAGCGGGTCGGCAATGTTGTCGATAAATTTCATCTAAGTGGTGAGGAAAAGAAGAAATTTGAGCTGGAACTGGAAGCATTGCTCCAGAAGCGTGATTCGGAGATTGAAGAGACCATACGTTCAGAACTCCAAGCAAAAGAGCGGATCCTCGTTGCCGAACTAACGCAAGGAGATAGCTATACCAAACGGGCACGGCCCACGGTGGTGTACGTCGGCCTTGGCTTCATCTTTTTCAATTACTGCCTGGTTCCAGTGATCGCAAAACTGATCGGTTCGGATATCACGCCATTGAATTTGCCTCCGGAGTTCTGGTACGGATGGTCTGGCATTGTGGCGACGTGGAGCGTGGGCCGTAGCTTTGAAAAACGTGGAGCGAGGGACCGGTTTACCCGCGCCGTCACTGGTAGCAGTCCCATCAGCTTGTTAGATAAAGACATAGCCAAAGGCTAAGGGCTCTAATTCGTAAATTCGATTACGTATTTTTATCAAGACAACTATCCCGTATAAGTTGAATTCTAAAAGTTTGGAGTTTGAAGTGAGCTAAAGTGAGCTAAAGTTGTGGAACTCGCCTACGGCGAGGCCAATTATAATCAAATTGACAGAATACCATAACTTTAGGCACTTTAGATCACTTTAGGCACTTTACACTTTTGCATACATAGAATGAATAAACCAAGTTATAAATACGTAATCGTATTTAAGAATACGTGTACTAAGGGAGAGGTGCATGGTTATCAGAAAGCATCGCTTTGAGGGCGACGGGGTTAAGTTCGTAGAGTCCCCGAATCACGGTGGCCTGTTTGACAGAGGACTTCCTGATACGATCATCATTCACTACACCGCCGGTAGTTCAGCGGAATCATCTGTTAAGGCGCTTTGTGACCCGAGGACAAAGGCGTCTGCACACCTCGTCATCGGACGGAAAGGATCCATCACACAGCTGGTGATGTTTAATGCGATCGCATGGCATGCGGGGAAAAGTAGCTTTGGTGGACGCAGCGGATTCAACAAGTATTCCATCGGTATTGAAATCGACAACGCCGGGCGATTAACCAATAATCCTGGTGGGTATACCGCATGGTTCGGTAACACCTACCCGGAATCGGACGTCGTGGAGGCCGTACATCGCAATGAATCCGCCCCGTCATTTTGGCATCAATACACAGAGGAGCAGGTTAACCTTGTTATCGACATCTGTATTGATCTGGTGGAGGAATACGGCATTTCGACAATTCTTGGCCATGAAGAGATCTCACCGGGGCGGAAAGTCGATCCGGGTCCCGCATTTCCTTTGGATGAATTACGTGAGCGGGTACTCCAAAGAGATCGTTCCGATGAGGGGCCAGATGAAGATCTGCCCATACATGACGCCGGCATGGTGACCGCTTCTAAGCTCAATATTCGCTCTGCACCCAGGCTCGACGCTGCTACGGTTGCACCGCCACTGGCACAAGGTACTGTTGTTGACATTTTACAGGAAACCCCTGGATGGTATGAGGTCGAGGTGACAACACGAGGATGGGTCAAGAAAGAGTATATTAGAACATGACACACACATTTGAGACTTAGGCATAAAGGAGCGAACACCTTGACCGGTCTGCTCCCCGCCGCGAAGCACTGCCGTAAGGCAGAACCCCCGCCTTTTAAGGCGGGGTCGAGGGGAGCAGACCGGTCAATAAAAGGCGAAAAGGTCATAAACTTAAAAGATTTTCTGCAACCGAGATAATCTTCTTTTTAACATTTTTCATGCTAAATAAGAAAAGGAATTTGTTTTTACTTAAAATTTGACATTATCATATATTTTTGGTATATAATAAATATAGCAACTCATACTGCTGCCGAATTCACCTCTGTTGATACGCTGCGCTGATATTATCTACCACTTGATTTTCTTAATCGATTTCCTCTCATGCTGATCATGTTCGGATAGAATAATCCGTGCTCATGATTTATCGCTATCCTAAATTTTTCAAACCTTTGGCACTTAAGAGTATGGATATGAAGATGTATTTCCTTAAAATGCCGATACCCAGCCCCAAAGAGGCGGCATTTCACCTCTTTGGGGCATCTACTATGCATCGGCACCTTACACATTATGCTTCATAAAGTTCTTGCAGCAACAATTAACTCTATTGTTACGACCACGGGATTTACATTGTCTTTACTTGCCGTGCCCGTGGCAATCTGGAGTGAAAGGAGGGTAGCCATGTATATCAAGCAAGCAGATCTTTTTTGGGATATGGACAGGGATTTCGTGAAGGAAGTTAT
>JAUVVL010000315.1 GCA_030604635.1 Desulfobacteraceae bacterium | reverse complement strand
CGCTTTCAGCGGTGCCTCAGACAGCACGGGACGCTGTCCTGCGTTTCGCCAAGAACCATCACCGTCCGGCTGCAATTTGCCTCGGGCAACCCGCTCCATGTCTAAATCAAAACGCTCGGATTAGTATGAGTTTTTATGGACAACATGAGCCGAAACCATTGTAAAAAAGCAGCAAATGATTCTGTTCGGTTCTAAAAAACAAAAATAAGGATGATATGCTAGTTAAAAAAGATCAAAAGATAATAGATGATGCTGGAAGGCATGCAGGGGCCAAAAAAATATCGAAAGCATCATCCGCTAACATGGAATCTGATAATGATAAGAAGACCTTCTTGGATATCACGGCCCTGATTAGAAGTGTCCAGCGTGCTGAAGGTCACACGGACTGTTTCCGGGAAGGATTGAAAGATTGCGATGAGGTTGATTGCAATTGGCGCTCCTTCTGTCTGGAAGGGCATCAGGACTTGAACAAAGACAAGACTTAACTTGGGCAAGCAAATTAAGGATGAAGGATGGCGAACATTCTTATCATAGATGATCAGAAGTGGGTAATAGATTTATGCAAAGAAGGGCTGGCAAGTGAGGGGCACAGTTTTGCAACGACGGATGATATCGAGTCTGTTAGAAAAAACATATTTTCCTTTAAACCCGATATAGTGTTCCTGAACCTTTACCTGAAGCATGGCTTTGTTGTTTGGGATGTTTTGGGAGACATTAAAATGCAAGATCCAAATCTGCCCGTGCTTATAGTTACCACCTATGACACCTATCTTTATGACCCCCGCCTCTCCAAAGCTGATGGATATGTTATCAAGAGCTATTTTGATAGCAATGAACTCAAACAAAAGATAGCCACCTTATTAAGCAGAAAATCGGCTTCTTTTGGAACGGTAAAAACATATAAAATTGAGGATACACAATGACAAAATTTTTAATTCTAGATGATCAGGACTGGGTAGTCAATTTCTATTCGAAAGTATTAATCCGTGAAGACTTAATAATTTCAACGCCGGATGACATTAATTCTGTTGATGAAAGCATAACATCTTTTGAACCGGATCTTGTGCTTATAAACCTTGATTTGAAGGATGGGGCAAATGCAGATGATGTTGTCTGGAAAATTAAAATGAAATATCCATATCTACCTGTACTTATCGTCGCCCCATATGACACGTACCTGTATAATGCCCGCCTTTTTCAGAAGAATCCATATTTTATCAAGGGCTGTGTTGCTCCCGAGGAACTCATACAAGAAATTGACACTGTACTTAAGCAAAAACACTACCGTCCAAATAGAGATAAGATTACATCAAATTATTTCCGGAATGGGGTTCTATGGAAGGTTGACGATGAAAAAAGCTATCAAAAATATAGTCCAAAGGATGAATCAATATGACCCAAAGGCATGCTTTGCCATAGAATTCTGGGATGGCGATGCAATACGTTTCAGAAATGTTCCCCAGGTAACCTTACGCTTGAAAACCAAAAGTTGTGCCAAAAGAATTATAGGAAAAGGCTTTTTGGAGTTTGGCGAATCCTATTCGATTTTTTATCCTTGCGCTGCTAAACCGCGATACGCTGCGGCGTTCTCTTAAAAATATTTCTTACCATTACGACAGGGGCGAAGATCAACCTCTATCGCCTAGTTCAAGAAGGTCTTAACAATATCAATAAGCATGCCGATGCCAGGCAGGTGACCATCAGGCTGGCCGTCTCTTCCCCAAACATCATCCTTTTTTCCCCTCCGACAGGGCTAAAAATATTGGTCATATGCTCATATAATGAGTTGACAGATTGTGTTATATAGATTATATTATAGTCAAAGGCTCATTATTGAAGAGGATTTGCTATATGCCAAGACCTAAAAAGTTAAGATTTGTGTCAGGTTATCCTACAATCAGCGCATTTGTGCCGCTGGGGATGCCCCAAACAGGTGAGATTTTTCTTTCCATGGAAGGATTTGAAGCTATCAGGCTAAGCGATTTTGAGCGCCTTGACCAGGAAACCGCTGCAAAAATAATGGAGGTATCACGCCAAACCTATGGCAGGATTTTAGGTGAAGCACGCAGTATTGTTTCGGAAGCACTGGTAACAGGAAAAGCCCTCAGAATTGAGGGCGGAACATATGAAGTGCGCGGAACGCGCAGACGTCGCCGCAGAAGAGGCGGCCGAGGATTGTACTAAGTTCGTTTCACTTATCTTGAAATCTATATTTGCAAAAACTATGTGATCTTGGTTACTATTGAATGATGAAAACAAATATAAAAGGATGCATTCAGATTTATACCGGAGACGGCAAGGGCAAAACAACCGCTGCTTTGGGAGTTGCGATCAGAGCTGCAGGCTATGGGTTGAAAACATATATAGGCCAGTTCATGAAGGGGCAGCACTATGGTGAACTGACGGCATTGCGTGACAATCCCTGCATCACGGTTGAACAGTACGGAGATATAAAGTGCATTCAGCGCGAAGAAGTAACTCAGAAAGACATAGACCTGGCTGGAAAGGGACTTGTCGTGGCTCTTGATGCCATGCTTTCAGGACAATATGACATTGTTGTACTTGATGAGATAAATGTGGCAATCTGGTTCGATCTGCTTTCAGTAAAACAAGTGATGGATTTTCTGGATAAGCGCCCGGAAAATGTTGAAGTAATTCTTACCGGTCGACGCGCGCCACGGGAGTTGATCGAATATGCCGACCTGGTGAGTGAGATAAAAGAAGTTAAGCATTATTATAATCAGGGTATTCTGGCACGAAATGGAATCGAACGATAGAAATTTCAATATTTTTATAAAAGTTGAAAAGATAAAATTGACGATCTCGTAAAAAGTCGAATTTAATGCTGGATGCCCGCCTTCGCGCGCCTTGAATTTGGTCCCGCCTGGGCGGGATTACTTTGCCATCGCAATTTTGACTTTTTACGAACTCGTCAATGTTCATAGTTTTACGCCTTAAAGCTTTTGATTCATCGAAAAATGGTATTTCCCCTAATTTTTGTATTTGTTTGCCCGATTAAAAACCTCTAAGGAAAAATTACTTGACAACACCGGCAATAATTCATATTTTTATTTTGAGCATATACTCATAAAGGATGGCCTATGGTACGCCCACAAAAAAATCGTTTTGTCAAGTTTGATCCGGATATCAGTTACTTCAAACCAAGAGGAATTCCCATGCAAAACCTGGAGGAGGTTCGCCTTACAGTTGATGAAGGTGAAGCTATAAGGCTTGCAGATCTTCTGGGTATGTCTCATGAGGAAGCAGGTCGCCACATGGGAGTTTCAAGAGCAACTTTCGGGCGGATTGTCCAAAAGGCGCGAAAGACTGTTGCAGATGCCCTGATCAACGGAAAGGCCATAAATATTGAAGGCGGAAACTACAAGATAGTTAAGGACGCACGTATATTTAAGTGCCGCAAATGCAATAATAAGTGGGAGGAACCAAGGGGCACAGGCAGGCCAAAAAACTGCCCAAAATGCAATCATGATGATGTTCACCGCACAGAGGATAATGAATAAATGCATTCCTTCTTAAGCGGTAAACGGTTTCATTTTTTGTAATAGTTCAGCCACAAAGGCACTAAGACACTAAGAAAGAGGTATGAATTATTAAT
>JAUVVL010000212.1 GCA_030604635.1 Desulfobacteraceae bacterium | reverse complement strand
TGAGCATTTCAAGGTTCATTTTGATAGAGATCAGAATTTGACCAATGTGGTCATGAAGCTCCATCGCGATCTCATGACGATCTTTTTCCAGAAGGTCGATAAGCCTTTTTGATAATATTTTCCTTTGCTTATGCTTTTTCAGTAATTCTTCGTTCGCTTGTATTAAAGCCTCCTCCACTACCTTTCGCCGCTGGTCATTTCTGTACGCTTTTATAATGTTTGCGCAGGTGCTGAGAAATGGCCCCAGATAGGAGATCAACCTTTCATCGTAGCCGGTCGGTCGGTTCGCGATACCCACCATGCCAACCAGATTCTTGCCACTATAAAAAGGTAGACCTAAAAATGAATTAAGCTGGGGATGCCCTTCAGGAAGCCCCCTATATCGAGGATCAGTAGATGGATTATTTGAAATAACCGGTTTGCTGGTTCTCATTACCGCACCTAAAAGCGTTTTAGGGTTGTAATATTCCATACCATCTGGAGCGTTTTTCTCATAAAACTCTTTTATCTCTTTATTCCAGGCGATGTTCGTGATGGCATGGGTTTTGAGGTATGGGTCACCGCTGAAAGTATAAAGAATCTCACCGATAAAGCCATATTCGCTCTGGGTCAGAGAAAGGAGATTATTTAGTAGCTTGTCAAACAGAATACGCGGGTCGGCATCTGAAATGAACTGGGATTGTGCCCGGCTTAAGGTGTCTAAAAGACAGTTGCTTTGTTGCAATGATTCCTCTACCTGCTTGCGCAATGTGATGTCCTTAAAAGACATGACAATACTGGCTTCTTCTTCTTCTTCTTCTTCTGCAAAAAACATTCTTGCCACGTCAATTTCCAAAATAATTTCATCTGTCTTTTTTGCGTCCTTTTCCACAATTACCCTCCTAAACTATTAGCCTTTGGCAACTCTCCATATTTACTCTTAAAATTTTTTAAAAACTTTTTTTCTACAAACATGTAATTTTCACTAAAACAAAAACGCACAAATACATTATAGTTATTGATAAATTTTTTCAAACACTTATTTTTTAATTTATTACCTGAATAGTTTGCTATCCGCTTTCTGAGGTTCTTGGAAGAACCGATATATATAACATTACCCCTGTGATTCGGGTAATCAATTATTGATGAAATGCTCAACTCATAAACCCCGGCTTCAATTGGAATTCTATTGAAATATCTTTTTGATAAGATTATGTAATCGCTAAAAGTTATATCCTTTTCATAATAATAAGCATCTCTTTGTTTATAATTAGGAATATTGAGTAACTTTCTGCAATTACATATTGTTCTAAGGGATAAGTGTAACCCTTTTTGAGCCAGCAGGTGTTGAATATCTCTATCTTTCAAGGCATTTTCATTATCGTCAATTATTTCTTTAATAAGATATGAATGATATTTTTTCTTTGAGATAAACAGCCTTTTTAGATTAACGACCTGATCTTGGGGACTTATAACCGATAAATTTGAAATTAACCTTGAAAGTCGGGTTTGATCAAGATATTGCAGTGGATATAAAGACAGAAACTGTTTTAGAGTCAAAGGTCTTAAATCTGTCTCCTTGCCAGAAAGCCAATACTTACTCTGGTAATGAAGAAGATTTTTTAAGATATGCAAAGAGAATTGATTCCTGGTATTGATCCATTTCAATGAACATATTATTTTATCTTCAGTGCAATTTTCAGTCGAATAGATATTCTCTAAGCGTTTATCTGAAATTTCAAAACAGAGTCCCGATTTATCGGAATTAATCATTATTTTGGCATAAAATATCTTATTTTGGACAAACTCATCAGTTGAAAAAAAAGCTTTGTTGATCCCCTTTGTTGTTTTTTTTAATATAGGTGAGATACTTTGTTAAGGGCATCCCCAATACTTTAGCAAAAATTATTTTACCTATCTTTTGCTTGTTCATCATTTTTTTTAGAAATCCTGATTTCTGTATAATCCTCATTGATTATTCTGTTTTTTGCCTGTTGAATAATTATTTCCGTCAGTTCTTGTTCAGTATAGTTCAGCTTATTTGAATATTTTTTAACAATGTCTTGAAAAGCTTTATTCTTCTTAAATAAATTTAATTTGTCTGTAAAAACTAACAGGCCTTCCGGCACAAATTTGAAAATATTTTCGATAACCTTTATAAATTGTTCTTCACTTTTCCGGCGCGCCTCCTCCGCCTGCTTGCGTTCGGTGTTGTCTCGAACAACACTAACGATGCCTAAGGGTTTTCCCTGGTCGTTTTTCAAGAGGGATACTGTGTGCTCAGTCGGGAAAACATCTCCATTTTTCCTTCTTGACCGGAATTCGAAGATTGCAGATCCGCCCTTGTCGAACGCCTCCTTGATTCGCCTCCCGAATTTCCTGTAATGCTCATGGTCGACATGTAGTACCTCTGTGGATAAACCTGCAAGCTCATCCTTTGAATGACCGAACATCTTCCGGGCAGCTTCATTTATGTTCACCAATTTCCTATCCGGCGTGAGCACAAGAACCGCCTCATCTAACGAATTGAAGATGCTTCGCATCCAAAGTTCCGACTCCCTCAGCATCTCCTCTGTCTCTCTCTTCTCAACGGCCCTCTGGATGGTCAATAATAATTGATCCATATCATAGGGCTTCTGCACGTAGCCATAAGCTCCCAGGTTCACCGCCTCGATGGCAGATGCCCTTGAAGCATATCCGGTAAGCACGATGCATTCCGTACTATGTGAGCACTCCTTAATCTCCCTCAAAACCTCCAGGCCGGACATGTCTTCAAGCTTGAGGTCAATAAGGGCTGTAGCAGGTCTTTCCTCCTTGACCCTGTCTAAGGCTTTTTTTCCGGTGGCAGCAGTTATGGGCTTATAACCCTTTGCCTTGAGTATATCTGAGAGGGTCTTCCTGAGTTTGGGGTCATCATCTATAATGAGGATACTATCCTTTGTTCCCATGGCTCACCTCACTTTCTCTCATTTAGAAGACCGGTCCAGAACACGGGCCAGTTCCTGGTGATGAATTTCGGTCAAAAGTTGTAAAAGCTTCTCTATCCGGAAGGGCTTGTAGAGGCAGACGTAGGCACCGATCTTCAGGGCGGCCTCTATGGCCTGTGCCATCTCATCCCGGTAGCCGGTCACTAAAATCACCGGCAGATGAGGATGATGCTCTCTGATCTCTTTTAGGACCTCCAAACCATCCATGCTATTGAGCTTCATACCCAGCAACACTATCTGGAAATCTCGTTTAAGGGTCTCCATCATACTTTTAGGTTCTGTCACCTGAGTAACTGTAAAACCTCTTGGCTGCAATATGTCCCCCAGGGTCTTGCAAAACCCGGGGTCGTCGTCCACGATAACAATGGACCGATCCTTTCGTAGTGCAGAGAAAAAGCTGAGCAAGGCGTTGATGTCCAACGGCTTGGTCAGGACAGCTATGGAACCTTCTTTGAGGCCCTCATTAACCAGCTTATCATGAGAATAAGCGGTCATCAGCACAACCGGCAGGTCAGGCTGCCTTTCCTTGATGGCTCTACATAACTCCACCCCGTTTAACACAGGCATCTTGATGTCGCTCAGGAGACAGTCAAAGCGGCTCTTCTCCACCTTTTCCAGTGCTTTGGGTCCAGAGTGGGCAGCCTCGGCCTCATAGCCCTTGACCTCGAGGATGTCCTTCAGGGTCTTGGTCATCCTTCGGTCGTCGTCCACAATCAGGATACGCAATTGATCCTTCATGACACCGCCCCCTTGGTGGGTATGATGAGAGTGAAGGTGCTGCCCCTGCCTTCTTTGCTCTCCACCTTGATGCTTCCGCCGTTGGCATCCACAAGGCCCTTGGAGACCGCCAAACCAAGACCAATGCCACGCGCCCTGGTGGTGAATAGAGGTTCGAAGATGTTTTTCATGTTCTCATTGGAGATGCCGCAGCCTGTATCGGACATGGAGAGAGATACCTTGTCGCGTTCACCTATGGCCCGGAAAGTGAGCCTCCCCCCATCGGGCATGGCCTGGTAGGCGTTGGTGACCAGATTGACCAGCACCTGGCCTATCTGTCGGCCATCTACGAACACGGGAGTCAGGTCGGGGGGTATCGTGGTAGTCACTTCCACATTTTCGGGAGCACGTTGTTTCTCCAATACCTGCGCAACCAGCTCGGAAAGTGCTATATCCTCTCTCTCGGCAGGCTTAACATGCGAGAAGTCCAGAAGATCTGAGACTATCTTATCCGCATTGCTGATCTCTGAAGAGATGATCTCCAGGTACTCCTTGGTGGTCTCGTCGGCCTCGGAGAGGATGGTATTGAGGTAGTAGACTGCATTGCTCATAACACCTATGGGGTTGCGCAGCTCATGGCCCACACCCCCTGCCAGTTCGCCGAGCACGGCCAATTTCTCAGAGCGAACCAGCCGCTCCTGCATCCCCTTGATCTCGGTAATGTCCCGGAAGACAATGACAATGCCAATGATGTTCCCTTGTTCATCTCTTATCGGCGCCCCGCTGTCAGCAATAGGCCGTTTCGTTCCGTCTCTGGCTATCAATACCGTATCATTGGCCAAGCCCACGATAACGCCTTCTCGGAGCACCCTGGCTACAGGATTCTCGGCACGTTCTCCTGTTTGCTCGTTGATGATGTTGAAAACGTCTTCCAGAGGCCCGCCCACAGTCTCTGCCTCGTCCCAGCCGGTTAAGTCCTCGGCAACAAAATTCATGAGGGTCACAAGTCCCTTGGCATCAGTAGCTATCACTGCATCGCTAATGCTCTTCAGCGTTGTGCACAGATATTGTTCGCTCTTATGACGCAGCGCCTCTTCTGCCCGATTGCGCTCGGTGATCTCGAGTCGCAGTTCTTCAACCATCTTCTTCATGTTGCTGGTCATTGTATTGAAAGAATCAGCCATAGATTCGATCTCGTCGCCGGTTTTGACCTCCACGACTTGATCAAGGTCTCCGGCCGCCACCAGTTGTGCCACCTTTGAAACAGCATTCACATTATCTGCAATAAGCGAACTTTGTCTTATTCCGAAAGCTAAACCGAGTATAATTGCAAGAATGATAACTGCCAGCAAAATGATCTGGCTTTTCCTGAAAATCTGCTCTGACAATTTCAAGCTATCCTCAGCAATGGAATCAATGACATCATATAACTCATCAAGTTTATACATTGCTTCTCGAGCCGCCCTACCGGCAACCCCCCTTTTTCTTGCTAATTCAAATGCTTCCTCGTAACGGTTAGCCCTGCTGAGGGGTATTACATGTTCCTTCCAGATTCTCAAATATGTGTCCCAGCCAGCTCGAAACTCCGCAAGTTTATTAAGGGTTGACTGATCTTTGATAATATTTTCTAAAGTATCCAGGTCCCTGTTTATCTTACCTTCCCTATCTGCATTATCCGACTCGTACCGATTCATATCATCGATGGAGCTTTGCAACACGTGTAATAGAAAATTTGAACGGATAAAGGCGGACCTCCTGGCTACGACACCTAAGATGCTTGTCGCTTTCACATCCTGTCTAACGATGTTTTCCAGACGGCCTTTGATGGTTTTCGAGGTATATATACCTAACAATAAGACAGCAATCATCAAAAGGAGTATGACAGCATAGCCCCCGATGAGTTTGGTGCGAAGATTAAATTTCATGATTTTTCTCCCCTTATGGATATCAGTCTCGTTTTCCGATCTAATGGATCAATTTCATCTTTTGGGCACACAGGAAAGTTCCCTTCTTCTTAAGACTGAAGTTATGACATACAATCTATGAACGCAAATATCATATTGTTTGTTGTCCGAAGTATAGATACAGGATTTTCAAAGATAAAATAACAGATGCTACAGTGGTGTAGGATTTCAAATTAAACGGACAATTTTTTTCTGATTATTTTAGTACCATTTTCCCAAATTGCATACCTCGTTGCTTAGTTTTTAAGGGAATGAATGAGGGGTTGTTGACTGCACCTGAAACCCAAACAGTTTTAAACGGTACATTTTTAAAATAAAAGCTATTTTGGGCAAATAATATGTCTAATTCAAATGATTCGCTTGATTCGTCTTCGCTATCAATATAACGAAAGGC
>JAUVVL010000146.1 GCA_030604635.1 Desulfobacteraceae bacterium | reverse complement strand
TATTGATAATCTGAAAACTTTACTTCCATTACTCATGTGTCCTAATCGAAAACATAGGCCCACGTCATTAGAAATAGTAGCAATGTTTGATTCAATATAAAGTGTATTTTTTATCCGATCACGTATGAAGCGCTATATATGGACCTGTTGGAATTTGACCTTTACAATGATTTAACTGCGCGACCAAGCCGCTTGAAGAACTTAATTCCACCTGACTTCCATGACTGGATTATCCTCGATGAAATCCAGAGAATTCCTGAATTATTAAACGAAGTTCACAGATTAATCGAAAAACATCATTACAAATTTGTATTAACCGGGTCAAGCGCCAGAAGTCTTCGGAAAAAAGGGGTCAACCTGTTGGCAGGACGCGCTTTGACTTACAAGATGTACCCACTTACTGCTGTTGAACTTGGGTCCGATTTTAATCTGATCACTTCACTAAAATGGGGACACCTGCCAGCCATCCCATCTGAGGAAAAGCCGGATAGGTTTTTAAAGGCATATGTACAAACATATCTACGTGAAGAAGTACTTCAGGAGGGCTTAACCAGGAATATCGGCAGTTTTTCAAGGTTTTTGGAAACAGCTTCATTTTCTCAGGGTGCGGTATTGAATGTATCCGAGATTGCAAGAGAAGCCGGAATTGAAAGGATGCGAGTCACCAGCTATTTCTCTATTTTGGAAGATTTGCTGCTTGGCACCCGGCTCCCGGTTTTCACAAAAAGGGCAAAGAGGAGAATGGTTTCCCACCCGAAATTTTACTACTTTGATACTGGTATTTTTCGTGCTATCCGTCCCATGGGGCCTTTGGATTCTCCTGAAGAAGCAGAAGGTCCTGGTCTGGAAACGCTCTGCTTTCAGGAATTATCCGCTATTAATGACTATTTTGATTATCAATATAACCTCTACTACTGGCGGACCAGCAATGGATTGGAAGTTGATTTCATACTCTACGGACCTAAAGGCCTAATGGCTTTCGAAGTAAAACGTTCAAGCCGACTTTCAAAAAAGGACCTTAATGGATTAAAAATATTTCATAATGATTTTCCGGAAGCCAAGCTTTATCTACTGTATGGTGGTTCTAGAGAGGAATATGAAAATGGCATCCAAATACTGTCTGTAGAAAAAGCACTAAAAGAGCTTCCGGACATCTTGGACAACCGCTGAACGTTTTCACAATAATTTTAGAATTTGATCAAATGATACATCCTTTTTCTCATACCACTCAGCCGCTCAACAATTCTCTATTCGACTAACAATTGAGCAGAAAAACTGAACGATATATAAAAAGAAAAATCCGTTCTCTGGTCCTGAACAGGGATGAATACAACGACATCCTGCCGAAACTGGAAAAACGACCACGAGTGTTGATCTGGGAAGCGAATAAGAAATAGTCTTCGCATTTCACGGGACAGGCACAGAAATTGTGCAAAAGGGGGCGTTTTGCAAAGGTCTCTAATCTTTAACATTCAAATGTGGTCTGTATCAATCTAGTAATGAATGACATGGGCACCTTCTTTGGAAAATCATCATCGAACATCCTGGTGACTGGCGGTGCCGGATACATCGGTTCCCATACTTGTAAAACACTTGCCCGGGCAGGATATAAGCCAATAACATATGATAATTTGGTTTACGGGCATCGCCGAGCAGTGAAGTGGGGGCCGCTGGAAGTTGGAGACCTTGCGGATCGGCAAAGATTGGGCGCAGTGATCGAAAAATACAACCCTAAAGCTATCATACACTTTGCGGCTTATGCCTATGTTGGAGAATCCTTAGAAAATCCGGGCAAGTACTACCGCAACAATATTGGCGGCACCCTGAACATACTAGAAGCCATGAGAGATCATGGCATTGTCAATATTGTCTTTTCCAGCACCTGTGCGACATACGGCATTCCGGAAAGTCTGCCTATCCCGGAAGACCACCCTCAAAGCCCGATCAATCCTTACGGGGCCAGCAAACTAATGGTTGAACGAATACTCAAGGATTTTGCTTACGCGCATGGTATTCGATATGTTTCTCTACGATATTTTAATGCGGCAGGTGCTGATCCTGACGCTGAAATAGGCGAAGTTCATGAACCGGAAACTCATCTCATCCCCCTTGTCCTGGATGTGGCGCTTGGAAAGCGGGATAATATAAAGATTTTCGGAACCGATTACAAAACACCTGATGGAACCTGTATCAGGGATTATGTTCATGTTATAGACCTTGCCGAAGCTTCATCTGCTTGCTTTGAAGTATCTTATCAACGGTGGATCTATTAATATCTTCAATTTAGGCAACGAGAAAGGGTTTTCTGTTAGAGAAGTTATAGAAACTGCGAAGAAGATTACCCAAAGAGATATCAAGACCCTTGATTGGGCAAGAAGACCAGGAGACCCGCCTGTTCTTATTGGAAGCTCGAAAAAGGCCAAAAATGTTCTTGGCTGGAAACCAGTATTTGACGGACTTGATATCATTATTTAAACCGCCTGGGAATGGCACAGGAAGGAAATCCGGTGAATCAGTAAGATAAATGAATTTTATAAAGGTTGATACCAAGAATTTTGAGGAATTTTTGACCAAAAACATGGAGTTATGCAAAGGTCACACTATCCGGTGACTTCATCGTTCAGGCATTTAAAGCTTCGAATAAGGTGATGGGAAATGGCAATCTGAGTATTGACCCTAACGTTGCATGAAATCTTTACACTACCTGAAATCTTATCTTTTTAACACGATTTCACGAAAGAAAGATAACCCTGAACCTGTTAACGCCTACCATTGATCAATATCACCTAAACGATTTGAGCAGAAAAACTGAACGATATATCAAACGCAAGATCCGATCCCTGGTCCTGAGAAGGGATGAATACAACGACCTGATGCCGAAACTGGAAAAACGACCACGAGTGCTGATCTGGGAAGCAACGAAGAAATAAATGTTTTGTTTCCTTTTTTCTTATTGAAAAATCAAGTCCAGGCAGCGCCGACTAATCCTCTACTATGATGCAAATTTAATAGTAAAACATGATATTTCGGCAAGTTGCATTATCTTGTGCAATTAACTGAAGAGGCGGAGCTTTGTAAAAAGCTTGGCTTCAGAGAGCTTTGAATAATTGCCAATTTTAAACGTTTGAGGTTTGTAACCCATTGTTTTTATTACATGCAAATCTGGAAAAAGTGAAAAATTCAAAAGTCTCGAAAAATCTGAAAAAGAAGAGAATTTGGGCTATAATTTTAGAGTTATGCAAAGGTCTTGGGACAAAACTTGAAAACGGTTATTGATATACGTTCACAAAGCTTTAAACGCTACTTTGCCAATACCTCCTGGCTGATGGGCGAGCGTGTGTTTCGCATGGTTGTGGCGCTCTTTGTTGGCGTCTATGTTGCCCGTTATCTTGGGCCGGAGAGATTCGGGCTTTTGAGCTATGCCATGAGTTTTGTTGGGTTGTTCATGGCGCTTTCCACCCTGGGGCTGGATGGCATCATGGTGCGGGAACTGGTCAAAACCCCAGAGCGCAGGGACGAACTACTTGGCACGGTTTTTTGGCTTAAAGCAGGCGGAGCAATCCTGATGTGGATCGGCATTGCCGCTGCAATCCCGTTTACCCAGAATGACACCGAAACTAATATCCTGATTATCATCATCGCCTTTGCCGTTATATTTCAGGCAGTTAATGTCATTGATTTTAATTATCAGGCAGAGGTCAAGTCCAGGTATGTGGTGTATGCCCAGCTTGTCTCACTTTTGATTTCTTCCATAACGAAATTGATTTTTGTATGGATAGCTGCACCCCTTGTATGGTTTGCGTGCGTTTTCCTGCTTGATGCGGTTGTGCTGGCAGTTGGGCTGACTGCCATATATTTACAAAATATCGGTAAGGTGTGGTATTGGAAGTGGCGATGGCAGACGGCAAGAGTATTATTAAAGGATAGCTGGCCGCTGATCTTGTCGGGGGTGGTGATCTCAATCTATATGAAGATAGACCAGGTTATGATCAAGGAGATGCTGGGAGCGGAACAGGTAGGACATTATGCGGCTGCTGTAAGGTTGAGCGAGGCATGGTATTTTGTTCCTATGGCGATTACATCATCTGTTTTTCCGGCAATTATCAACGCTAAAAAACAGAGTGAAGAGCTTTATTATCAGAGATTGCAGAAATTGTATGATCTGATGGTCTGGCTTGCAGTAGCTATTGCCTTGCCCACGACCTTTTTAGCGTCCTGGGTAATCAGGGTGTTGTATGGGGATGTGTTTTTGCCGGCAGCAGGGGTTTTGAGTATTCATATATGGGCCGGGGTGTTTGTGTTTTTGGGGGTTGCGAGCGGGAAGTGGTTGCTTACTGAAAATTTGCAGGTTTTTTCTACGATAAATACAACTATAGGTGCAATAGTAAATATAGCTTTAAATTATATTTTAATAAAAAATATGGGAATTAATGGTGCGGCTATATCAACATTGATATCATATTTTATAGCAGCTTATTTATGCTTGTCATTTTTTGACAAAACAAGAATAAACTTTATAAACTTGACAAAAAGTTTATATTTAAAAGGAATTTTTAGTGTTAAAGCAAATAGTTGAAATGCTCTTACCAAAAAATGTAATAGAGAAGTTGAATATCATTAAAAATAATTATTTTGATGGATATGCCCTTAAATCATATTCCCAAGAGGGAGAAGATATGATTTTAAGAAGGTTATTCGAGAAACAAAAGACAGGTTTTTATGTCGATGTTGGCGCTCATCATCCAAAGCGATTTTCTAACACATTCTTTTTTTATAAAAAAGGATGGGAAGGTATAAACATAGATGCAATGCCGAACAGCATGAGTTTGTTTAATAAAATTAGACCAGGAGATATTAATCTGGAAATTCCCATTTCAGATAAAAAGCAAAAATTGACATATTATATGTTTAATGAACCCGCGTTAAATACCTTTTCAAAAGATTTGGCTGATAAAAGAGATGGCAAGAATGGCTATAAGATTATATCTAAAAAAGATATGGAAACATCAACTCTTGAAGAAATTTTTGAAAAACATTTACCGCATGGCCAAGAAATAGATTTTATGTCTGTTGATGTTGAGGGGCTTGATTTGCAGGTTCTCAAATCCAATAATTGGAAGCGATTTAGACCAAAATTTGTGCTGGTAGAAGTTTTAGGTAGTTCAATCAAGGAAATAGCAAATTCAAAAGAATATAAGTATCTTGTTGGGTTTGGATATGACATTTTTGCAAAGGCTGTAAATACAGTTATTTTTCGAAGAGAGGATATTAAGCAGATATGATCGTGAAAAAAACCTCATCAAACTGAAAGACGGGCTGGTAAAGACTATTGGGTATTTTGAGGGATTGTTGAATTCTGAATTATTAAGTTCTAAATAGAGATCGATGTGCAGGAAGTTTCATCAAATACGTTTACCCCGCCGCATCCGCTGAAAACAGCGGTTCTCCTTCTGGTTTTTAATAGATCGGATACGAGTAAAAAGGCCTTTGAGACAATCTAACAAGCTATACCCAAGCATTTAGTGGTTTTTCCGATAGTTGCTATGATGAAAGAGTGAAAGATGGAATTAGCCCCAATAGTTCTCCTTGTATACAATCGCACATGGCATACTCGCCAAACTATTAAAGCCCTGCAGAAGAATGAGCTGGCCGATCGAAGTGACCTTTTCATCTATTCGGATGGCCCCAAAGACGAGCAAACTGGAAAAGCGATTCAAAAGATTAGGAAGTATATTCACACTATTGATGGATTTAAAACAGTGACTATCCGAGAACGAGAAAAAAATATGGGTTTGGCAGGTTCTATTATTGATGGTGTGACAGATGTAGTGAATAAGTATGGGCGGGTTATTGTTGTGGAAGATGACCTGATTACCTCTCCTCTCTTTTTGAGCTACCTGAATCAGGCTTTGGGGTTTTACGAAGATTATCCTGCCGTCTTTTCTATTAGTGCTTACAATCATCCTGCCGAATTGATGCCATTTCCTGCCGATTATGAATTTGATGTGTATTGCAATCTAAGAAATTCATCCTGGGGATGGGCAACTTGGAGTAGCCGATGGCAAAAGGCAGATTGGCAAGTTTCTGATTTTGACAATTTTATTGCCAGCAAGAGTAAAAAGATGGCCTTTAGCTTGGGTGGTGAGGACATGGTAGAAATGTTATCTTCCCAGATGAAGGGTGAAATCGATTCATGGGCCATCCGTTGGAGTTATGCTCATTTTAAACATAATGCGGTCTCCATCTGTCCTGTTTTTTCATATGTACACAATATCGGCCACGATGGATCTGGGGAGCATTGTAACAAATCCAATAAATACAATATTGACTTGATGAAGGCTGCTAAATGTCCGCAGTTTATGAACACCATATTTGTCGATGAGCGCATCATGGCCTCTTTCAGAAAGATTTATCGAAAGAAGAGGCTGCCAGCCCGTGTCTTAAATTTTATTGTCAAAATACTGAGACGGAGAGCATGGCTATCTTGAAAGTTCTCCAACTCAATGCATTCGATAATGACAATGAAAATAGCTGAACAACATAGTGATTGTTTTGAACTGGATAGTGCTCATTCTACAACCCGTAGAGTGACGAAGAGAACACCAATCACAGAAAGCGGACCTGAGGGCGATATGCAGTTTAGGCTTTTTCTGGATACTCAATCCGAGAGAAAAGCTGAAGGAGGGTTGCGCAAACAAGGTTATTTCAAGAACAGCGAAAAAGATAAACCATTAATTAGCGTTGTTACTGCTGTATATAATGGGGAGAAGTTTCTGGAGCAGGCCATCAAGAGTGTGCTTAGCCAATCCTACGATAATGTTGAGTTAATTGTCATTGACGGCGGATCAACGGATGGAACGCTTGATATTATAAAAAAATACGATAAACAAATTAACTATTGGGTGAGTGAACCTGACCATGGGTTGTATGATGCTCTGGCGAAAGGGTTTTCGTGTGCTTCTGGTGATATTTTTTCTTGGCTTAACTCTGACGATATTTATTACCCATGGGCATTTGAAAAGGTAGCAGAAACCATGCTAACAGGTGAGGCTCAATGGATTACCGGTATACCAACCTGGATAAAAGAAAACTCGACAATTCCCAAGATAGGTTATTTGAAAGTTTATCCGAGAATTTTGATCAATTATGGGTACGCCCATGGAGAGGGGTGGGGGTTCATTCAACAGGAATCAACTTTTTTTAGTAGAAAACTGTATATGAAGGTCGGTGGTATTGACAAGGGATTGAGACTGGCGGCTGATTTTCTATTATGGAAAAAAATGGCTCATTATTCAAAGCTTACTTCAGCAAATTGTCCGTTGGCCGCGTTCAGAATTCAAGACAAACAACTAAGCGGCAATATTTCAGAATATTATACCGAGGTTTATCGATATGGTGGAAAAAAGTTCAAAATGCTTTGCTGGTTCAGGAAACTGGTGACCCTATTAATGATTATCAGGGATGTTAGTAAACAAATTTCACGGCAGAAGTTCAGGTAACGGAGGCAGATGCCCTGAAAGTCCTTCATCTCAGCACATTTGATATCACTGGTGGAGCTGCCAGAGCCGCCTACCGTCTTCACACGGGGCTGCAAGGAATTGACATAAATTCCTGGATGCTGGTTCAAACTAAAAAGGGGGATGATTGGCGAGTTCTCAGACCACTGAAGAACATTGCCAGGAAGATCGGATTGTTTCGTCCGGAGTTGGATTCTTTGCCGCTTTGTTTTTATCCGGGCCGAATGCGGAATGAATTCTCACCAGCCATGGTACCAGACATGGTTCCATCTGATATAGCTGTACTTCTTCCTGATATCGTCCACATGCACTGGATCGGATATGGATTTCTACGTATTGAGAGTCTTAAGAAATTTAACCGTCCGATTGTCTGGACACTTCATGATATGTGGGCCTTTACCGGTGGTTGCCATGTTGACCAGGATTGCGGGCGTTATGCTCAAGAATGCGGTGCTTGCCCCCAACTCGGCTCTAAACGAAAAAAGGATTTGAGCCACCGTATCTGGCAACGAAAACTCAGGGCTTGGAGGGATCTTGACCTCACCGTTGTGGCACCAAGCCAATGGTTGGCTGAATGTGCCAAGAAGAGTTCTCTGTTTAAGAACCGGCGTATTTGTGTCATTCCTAACGGATTGAACCTTGATTATTTTAAGACCGTTGCCAAGGATAGTGCCAGACGGCTTTGGAATTTACCTCAAGATAAGAAATTAATTCTCTTTGGAGCAATAAATGCCACAGGTGATCGCAATAAAGGCTTTCATTTGATACAAGAGGCATTGCGGTCACTCGATCAAGACAGGCTTTGTGGTGCAATGGAGTTGGTTGTCTTTGGGGCCAGTGAACCCCAAAAACCACCTGACTTTGGTTTAAAAACTCGCTATGTGGGATGGTTGCATGATGATGTAAGCCTTGCTGCACTTTACTCAGCCGCAGATGTAATGGTTGTTCCCTCTTTGCAAGAAGCATTTGGCCAAACTGCAAGCGAAGCTTTTGCCTGTGGTTGTCCCGTTGTATCCTTCGGGTCAACAGGTTTGCTTGACATAGTTGACCATTGCAAAAATGGCTATCTGGCCCGCCCCTTTGAGTCAAGTGACCTGGCCAGAGGAATCCAATGGGTATTTGAAGATGAAGGCCGGTATAAAAAACTTTGTGCTGCTGCCCGTCAAAAAGCGGAAAAGAAATACGATCTGCAGAAGGTTGCCAGCCAGTATAAAAAACTTTACCGAGACTTACTGGGTCGATGAGCGGCAAAAAAATCTCCATCATTACCATCACCCTGGATGCAGAGCGTTACCTTGAGCAGACTATCGCAAGCGTAGTCAACCAAACGTACACAAACAGGGAATACATTATCGTGGATGGCGGTTCCACCGATGGTACGTTGGATATTATAAAGAAATACGAGTCAGAAATTGATAACTGGATTTCTGAACCGGACAACGGTATCGCTGATGCCATGAATAAAGGGATTGATCTTGCCACGGGTGACTATATTCTTTTTCTTCACTCAGATGACTATTTGGTAAATTCTTCAGTGCTTGAGCGTGCCTCTAAATACCTTGGAGATCGTTTTGATATCTTTTTTTTTCAGGTACTCCACGATATCAATGGACAGAACCAAGTGTCGAGTAACAGACCCCTGGGGTGGTTGACTAACTTCAAGATGGGCTCCTGTCATCAGGGACAACTCTGTTCGAGAAAGTTGTTCCAAAGGATTGGTAAATTTGATACGTCTTTTAAAATCGACATGGATTACGACTTGATCATGCGCGCCTATAGGGCAGGTGCCAGTTGCAACTCTGTTAATATGCCGCTTGCGGTTATGCGATTGATTGGCATAAGTTCAAGAACGGACTGGAAAAGCTTGCGAGAAAGATTTGACGAGGAACGGCGAGTTCATTTCAAGAATTGCACCACTATCTGGATGCGGTTGCTCTATATTTTCTATTGGATGATGTATTTGCCATATCGTAAAAGTCTCCACGCATTGAACCCCAACAAAAGAGTTTTCGCGTTAGATTCTTTTATATGAAAATCACCAGCCCCATGGCCACTGGAAGCGGGGCCTATATC
>JAUVVL010000067.1 GCA_030604635.1 Desulfobacteraceae bacterium | reverse complement strand
TATTGATAATCTGAAAACTTTACTTCCATTACTCATGTGTCCTAATCGAAAACATAGGCCCACGTCATTAGAAATAGTAGCAATGTTTGATTCAATATAAAGTGTATTTTTTATCCGATCACGTATGTATCAGCATACAAATGGACAACGGCGCGGCCGTGACTATCACCTATGCTTCCAATGGTGATAAATCCTTTCCCAGGGAGGAAGTCCAGATTTTTGGCGGTGGCGGCGTTTTTGTCATTGACAATTTCAAGAAAGCAGAACAGATTTTGGGCGGGAAAAGGAGAAAATGGAGATCTTCAGGAGTTGACAGAGGTCATAAGAATGAACTCAAAGAAACTATTAATGCAGTTAGGCAGGGAAGAACGTCGCCCATAGATTTTCACTCCCTTGTTTCCACCACACTGACTACCTTTGCAAT
The DNA here is from genome assembly GCA_030604635.1 of Desulfobacteraceae bacterium. Taxonomy (GTDB): domain Bacteria; phylum Desulfobacterota; class Desulfobacteria; order Desulfobacterales; family UBA11574; genus JAUVVL01. The sequence continues at coordinate 14,095 of JAUVVL010000067.1, read as the reverse complement.
AGAAGAATCTATTAATAAGGGAAAATCTATAGATGTTAACCTGGATTCTTTTCTCCCATGACAATTTTAGTTGTTTATTTCATGCCACTTTGCCAATCTTAGAGACCTTTGAAAAATGCTCAATTTCGTTCAAGTTCAAGGAAGGCGAAAATTTTAACCACAGGAATACATTGAGTATTTTGAGGATTAAAATTTGAGCCTGACGCCGAAATTGGGCGAAAGGGGGCGTTTTGCAAAGGTCTCTCTTATCAATCTATCGAATAGTAGTACAACGGAGACAAACATGAAAATTCTCCTCTTGACTGCATACTTTCCCCCGGATACAGGCTCGGCGGCCCATCTATTCTATGAACTGGGAACAGAGCTTGTTGAACGCGGACACCGGGTGACCGTTATTGCAGGCATGCCCGGCTACCATGCCCGCCCTTTACCGGCGATGCCTGGTTTGTGTTATATCTACAGAAATAGAAGCGTGCCCCAATATCGTTATTGAGGCAATGTCCAGCGGCTGCGCGATCGTCAGCTCCAGCTGTCCACCCCTACCCGAAATATTAGGTGGTTGTTCTCTTGAATTTGCTGCCAGGGATATTGAAGACATGGGACGCCAGATATGTGCGTGCATAGAGGATGGATCTTTAAGAAAAGAAATCGGTCAATGTGCGCTTGTGCGATCCCGGGATTTTTCCTGGCAACTATGTGCGGAAAAAACCTATGCCGCACTGGTCGATTGGCCCAAAAGGTAACGCCTGGATGGATTACACTTCTCAAAAACCGAGCTTCAAAATAAAGAAGGCGCTGCGCTATATTAGGCTCTATGGTATCCGGCGAACCTTAATAAAGATCAAGGGGCAATACCATATGAAAAAAAAGTTCCCAACGTTGCCTGCGCTGGAAAACCCACCTGAAAAGGGCGGTCACGTTGGGCTGATCGGGTGTGGAAATTTTGCGTTCAGCAATATTGCCTACTATCTAAAAAAAAACTGCGGACGGGTGATGCGCGGTGCAATGGATATTGATATTCACAAAGCGGCCTCGCTTTTCAAGGAATACGATCTACGCTACTACACGGGTGACGCTGACAAAATCATTTCCGATCCTTTCATCGATCTGGTTTATATCGCTTCGAACCACACCTCACACGCAGAGTATGCGATTGAAGCATTGAAGGTAGGCAAAAGCGTTCACATCGAAAAACCGCACGTAGTAACCGGAGACCAACTCAAACGCCTGTGCGCGGCCATGTCCGAGTCCAAGGGAAAGGTCGAGCTTGGATTCAACCGGCCAAAAAGTCTAATTGGAAGGACCATAAAGCAACACCTTGATTCCCAGACAGGACCGGCAATTTTCAATTGGTTCATTGCTGGCCATGAAATTGATCCCAGCCACTGGTATTTCAAAGAAGAAGAAGGTGGACGGATTTTGGGGAACTTGTGCCATTGGACTGATTTCATTTTTTGGCTTGTAGCGCCTGAAAATCGATTCCCTATCACAATTACTCCGACGCGCGGCGAAAAATCTGACTGCGATATCGCGGTTACATATGTCTTTGGTGATGAAAGCATTGCCGCGATCACTTTTTCCGCAAAAGGCCACACATTTGAAGGTGTTCGAGAACGTTTTGCAGCGCATCGCGGGAATGTGTTGATTTCCATGGATGATTTTAAAGATCTGACAGTCGAAGTCGTGGAGAAAAAGCATAAGGTCTTTTCGCTATTTCGCGATCATGGTCACGAACAAAATATTACAAACAGTTACGGAATGGTCCGACCAAAAGCAGGGCACATACATCCGAGTTGTTCAGTTGAATATGTTTGGGAAACCGGCAATCTGTTTCTTAAAACCCGCGAAGCGCTTGAACAAAACAAGCAGATTGTACTTCACCCGTTTGATAACTCAATTGTGAAAAAAATGTAAAGAAATTGAGAGGTAATGACAAGCCGAAATATCTGAACAAAACAAACGGAAAACCAATGAAGTAGATCCTTAGATTACCTCAGTACGATCTTCCGGACCCACAAGGCGGGGCAGGCGGGACGGAAGACAGATGTCAGATGTCAGAGATCCACAGATTACGCAGATTACGCAGAGATTACAAGAAGATGAGAAGGTTGGAAGGTGAGAAAGATAAAGAGCAGGATGGTTGGATGAATAGGATGATCCCTGCGGGATTGGATGACTGCCTCGATGAAATGCGCTTTGCTCGTCATGGGTATGAATTTCATGGGGTAAAGATGAATAGGATGGGTTCCCTTGCGGGAACGGAGGTTGGGTCTTCGATGTCAGTTCTTCCTCATGCAACAGCCTACCGCTTATGGGGTGCATTGGAGCTGGCTTCCAGGTTAGGGTCAAGTTGCGAGCTGATTCTTATTGGATCTCCCAACGGTGATACCCGTGCAATGGAAGAGCTGGCGCAGGTCTTGATGCCGAAGCGAAAGATTGTTTCAAAGACACACCTGGGGGGCACTTCGGAGCATCCGAAAAATGTTGAGTCTTTTGTGGGCAAAAGGCCGTTTATTCTCGTAACCTCGGCAATGCATATGAAGCGGGCCATGCGGTGTTTTGAGCTGCAAGGGCTTAAACCTGTTCCTTATCCCGTAGATTTTCTGAGCGGTGGGGAATATCGATGGACGGATTTTTTGCCGAACGTGGATAACTTGTGGAAGCTTAATATTGTTTTAAGGGAGTATTTGGCGCTTGGGGTGGTACAACGTTAGGGGATGGATGGATGAATTCCCTTCGGGAATGGATGAGTTCCTGCGGAACGGATGATTGCCTTTGGCAAGGATGATTCCTTCGGAATTGGGATGACAAAAGGGATGGATGACTTCCTAAAGGCAAGGATGATTCGCGTTGCGAATGGGATGAAAACCTTGCGGTTTCAGGATGGGTGACTGCCTAAAGGCAGGGATGAGTTCCTGCGGAACGGATGATTAGGATGAATGCCTGACGGCATGGATGATTGCCTTCGGCAAGGATAATTCCTTCGGAATTGGGACGACTGGATGACTGGCTGGGCCAGGGATGGTTGGAAGGTTGGATGGATTCCTGCGGAATTTTGGATGGGCAATAGATATGGAAGATGCGCTTTTGGAGAGGAATAAGAATCTGAATCGGGGGTTTAGGAAACTCAATGTATGGAAAGAGGCGATAGATCTTTATGCCTTTGAAAAGAAGGTTTTGGGTGAAGTAAAGGTATTGCCATTCAAGATTCGAGATCAAGTTTTGGATTCTGTATTTTCGATATCATCGAATCTGGCGGAAGGTTATTGTCGGAAATCGATTAAGGAGTATATTCAGTTCGTTAATGTGGCATTGGGGTCGGCAGGTGAGAATTATTCACAGATGTATGCGTTGTTGAAATCGGGGGAGATTTCGCAGACTACGTTTGATGAATTTGATAAGCGGCATTATAGCGTTGAAAATAAGCTAATCAATTTGGCGAAGTCATTAGCAAGAAAGAAGAAAACCGGCCAGGACTGGAATTCTGATTATAAGGTTTCATGATTTATTTAACTGGGTCCGCAGATTACACAGATTTTCGCAGATATGTTTATGCAGAGAGAAAAAAGAAAAGATAAATTAGCCGCGCCGGTTAAATACGCTTCGCTCCTCATTAACATGAATTTAACAAGGCAGGCAGATAAACGCAGATGGACCCCGGAGGAATAGTCCCAGAAAAACGGGAATTCCACAGGGCAGGCGCAGATAAATGAAACAAATTATTCAAAATCTTAAAACTGGTAAGACAATTTTGGAAGAGGTGCCATCTCCACAGGTGAAGCCCGGGCATTTGCTTATACAGACTTCTGTGTCGCTGGTGTCTGCCGGGACTGAACGGATGCTTGTGGAGTTCGGTCATGCAAACCTGATACAAAAGGCCCGTCAACAACCGGATAAGGTTAAGATGGTACTTGACAAGATTCGAAGCGATGGGCTGGTGCCGACCCTTGAGGCTGTTTTTAATAAGTTGGGCCAGCCACTGCCCCTTGGATATTGTAACGTAGGGAAAGTGACAGAGATCGGAGGTCAGCCGCCTACGCAAAGCTACGTCGTGCCAAGGAGGTCAGAGGTCAGGAAAAGACAGGGGTCGGAGGTCGGAGATCGCCCCAGTGAAATAGAAAAGAAAAAGGCATTTCACGGGGTAAAGAGGTCAGAAGTCAGTGGTTTGAGAATCGGGGATCGGGTTGTTTCAAACGGGCCACATGCGGAAATCGTTTGTGTTCCCAAAAATCTTTGTTCAAAAATTCCTGCAAGTGTCAGCGATGATGCTGCGGCTTTTACGGTGATTGGGGCTATCGGGCTGCAAGGAGTTCGTCTTCTTAATCCGGCCTTTGGAGAAACGGTTGTTGTTATTGGTCTTGGGTTAATTGGTCTCATTGCTGTGCAGATTCTCAGGGCGAATGGCTGTAGGGTTATTGGCTTTGATTATGACCAGACAAAGGTGGATATTGCCGGCAAGTTTGGCATTATTGCTGTTAATCCGGCAGGGGGCACAGATCAGGTCAGGTTTGTGGAGGAACAGACCAGCGGGATCGGCGCTGACGCCGTGCTGATTACCGCGTCAGCCAAGGGTAATGAAATTATCTCCCAGTCTGCACGCATGAGTCGTAAGCGTGGGCGGATTGTCCTGGTTGGAGTTGTGGGTCTTGATATTTCCAGGGCTGAATTCTACGAGAAGGAATTGAGCTTTCAGGTCTCCTGTTCCTATGGTCCGGGACGCTATGATGATGACTATGAGCAAAAAGGGCAGGACTATCCAATTGCCTTTGTTCGCTGGACCGAAAAACGCAATTTTGAAGCGATTCTTTCTGCAATAGAGAGCGGGCAGATTGATGTGGAACCGTTGATTACAGAGCGGGTTCCTCTGGCAGAATATAGCCGCATTTATGAAAACATAAGCGGTTTTTCTTCTGTTGCATCATTGTTGGTCTATGAAGGCAATGTCGATACAAGTTCGATTGTAACAGTGACCGAGCGATCTTTCAGTAGAGGGAAAGGGGTTATAGGTATTATAGGCGCCGGCAATTTCACCAGCGCTACTCTTCTTCCGGCCCTGAAACCCCTTGACGCACAGCTTAAATATATTGTTTCTGCCGGGGGACTGTCCGCTGCTACGCTGGCCAGGCGCGCCGGGTTTGCCTGTGCCGCAACTGATTACCGACAGGCGCTTGAGGATGACGAAGTTGATCTGATTATGATCACTACAAGGCATGATTTGCATGCTCCTATGGTTATTGAATCCCTGGAGGCAGGAAAGAGTGTTTTTGTGGAAAAACCCTTGTGCTTAAATCAGGAGGAGCTGACCCGAATTGATGAGGTTTATAAACGTGTTTCCGCCAGGCCTGATGGCCCGGTGTTGACTGTTGGTTTTAATCGTCGTTTTGCTCCATTTGCCCGGAAAATGAAGTCCCTGATTGGTATGGGGGCAGTAAATATTGTAGCGACAATGAATGCAGGGGAAATTCCTGCCAATTCCTGGGTCCATGATCTTGCAGTTGGCGGCGGCCGCATTGTTGGTGAAGCGTGCCATTTTATTGATCTTTGTTCTTACCTGACCGGAAGCAGGGTTATTTCTGTTTGCATGAATGCAATGGGGACATCGCCCGAAGAAAATACTGACAATGCAAGTATTCTGTTACGCTATGAGAATGGCTCCAACGCTGTGATTAATTATTTTGCCAACGGTAATAAAGCCTACTCCAAGGAACGCATTGAGGTTCACTCCCAGGGGCGCTCCCTTGTTCTGGACAACTGGCGGATATTAAGAGGATTTGGTTTTAAAGGTTTTTCCCGCTTGAAAACAAAGCAGGATAAGGGGCACTCTGAACAGTTCAGGTTGCTCATTGAGCGATTGAAGTCCGGCGGTGGCGCTCTCATTTCCTATGGGGAGATTAGAAACACTACCAAGACGAGCTTTGCCGCTATTGAATCGCTGAGAGAGGGGCGTTGGATGGATGTAAAAGATTAGCCGCCCCGGTTGAACACCCAGAGGGTACCCGGTTCAACTGGACAGGCAGATGAACGCTGATTAACGCGGATAAAATAAATTGACTTTTAGATTATTGTGTATATACTAAAAATATATACGACAAGGAGGGGTAATAAAATGGAAACAGCAAAATTATTTCAGAATGGCAGTTCCCAAGCAGTAAGACTACCCAAGGCATTCAGAATTCCTGGTAATGAGGTAAAAATATTCAAAAAAGGCAACCAGGTTATACTGGAGCCCATAGAAACGACATGGGACTCGTTGTTCGAATCTCTCAGTGAATTTCCAGAAGACTTTATGAAAGATGGACGTAATCAGCCTGCCATGCAAAAGAGAGAGTCTTTCTGATGCACTATCTGCTTGATACCAATATTTGCATATACCTCATTAAAAAACGCCCATCGGAGGTTCTTGAGCGATTCAGGCAACATTCTCCACAGGATGTTGCAATCTCCACGATCACACTGTTCGAACTTCAATATGGGGTCGAAAAAAGCCAATACCGGCAACGTTCCGAGGATGCCCTTGCCAAATTCCTTCTGCCATTGAACCTTATTAACCCGGATCGTTCCTCTGCTATAGAAGCCGCAACTATTCGAGCGCAACTTGAAAAGAAAGGAATGTCGATTGGTCCTTATGATCTTCTCATAGCAGGTCTGGCCAGATCACGGGACATGATATTGGTGACCAACAATACCAAAGAATTTGAAAGAGTTGTTGGTCTGCGTCTGGAAAACTGGGTTGAATAAAATGTGGTGCAAACACTATTATTAATATACCTCGCCTCTTTCATACTGCTAAATATCTCAAACCGGTTCAGATTTATGGGCGACTATGGTTTAAATTGTATAAGCCAAAGCCAGACATGGCACCGGCGCCTGAACTAAGGATAGTTAAAGGTAACTGGACAAAACCGTGTGAAAAACCCCCCTCCCTTTTTTCACCTTACAGTTTTAAATTTTTAAATGTAAAGCATGAGCTTAAGTCTTTAAATGACTGGAACAATCCCCGGTGGGAAAAGCTGTGGCTGTATAATCTGCATTATTTTGATGACTTGCAGGCGTGTGATGCTGAAAATAAAAAGGCGCTGCATCTTGATCTGATTGGAAAGTGGATTCAGGAAAATCCGCCAGGCATGGGCAATGGGTGGGAGCCGTACCCCATATCCCTTCGCATTGTCAATTGGATCAAGTGGGTTTTTGCAGGCAACGAACTCCCGGAAAAGGCAGGCAACAGTCTTGCAACCCAAGCCCGCTACCTGCGCAAAAAGCTTGAATATCACCTGCCTGGCAACCATTTGTTTGCCAATGCAAAGGCCTTAGTTTTTACCGGACTTTTTTTAAAGGGGCTGGAGGCGGAAGAATGGCTGTCTACAGGGCTGAGGATATTGAAAAAACAGATCCCGGAACAGATACTCGCGGATGGAGGACATTTTGAACGCAGCCCAATGTATCACTCAATTATTCTTGAAGATATGCTTGATCTTATCAATATAGTTCAGACATACGGCTATCAAGATCCTGCTGAGTGGAATAAGGCTGTAAAAAAAATGCTGCGCTGGCTTAATGTCATGTGCCATCCGGACGGACAAATTGCTTTATTTAACGACGCTGCGTTTGGCATTGCCTGTCCTCCGGACGAGCTGAATTCGTATGCAAAGCGGCTCGATTTTAAAGATACTGATCAATTGCCTGATGGGGCCATAACTTTAGACAAAACCGGCTATGTGCGTTATCAGAGCAATTCTGCCGTTGCATTCCTGGACGTCGGCGAAATAGGTCCTGATTATCTGCCGGGCCATGCCCATGCCGATACCCTGAATTTCGAACTTTCCATATTTGGTCAACGGGTTATCATTGACAGCGGCACCTCTTGCTATGGCACAGGCAGCGAACGACTACGGCAACGTGGGACGCCAGCCCATAATACTGTGGCCATAAATGATCAGGACTCATCGGAAGTCTGGGGAGGGTTCCGGGTGGCAAGACGGGCAAAACCATACGGCTTGGAAGTGCGCGGAAAGACCGAAGAGGTAAAAATTGTCTGCTCTCATGATGGATATCGCCGTTTGTCCGGCCAACCGGTACACAGCAGAGAATGGCTGTTCAAGAAAAATGAACTGCGGATAAAAGACACTGTCAACGGCCAATTTAAAAATGCTGCGGGCAGAATCCATTTCCATTCTGGCTTGAAAGTAATTTTCAATAATTCCGCATCAAATGGAAAACTAAATCTTCCTTCAGGGCATATAATGAACTGGGCCATCAAAAAAGGCGGCGGAAAGATTCTATCAACCACATATCATCCGGAATTTGGAATGAGTCAGGACAATAAATGTCTGGAGATATCTTTTTCCGGACCCGAAACAGAAATCCTGCTTTCGTGGCAATAAATGCATATTCTTTTTCTTAGCGATAATTTCCCCCCGGAAGTGAATGCACCTGCAAGCCGTACCTTTGAGCACTGTCGTGAGTGGGTGAAGGCCGGGCATCAGGTGACAATTATTACCTGCGCTCCCAATTTTCCTCAAGGCAAGGTTTACAAGGGATATTGCAACCGAATTTGGCAGACGGAAATGATGGACGGGATCAGGGTTGTTCGGGTCTGGAGCTACATCACGGCTAATGAGGGGATTTTTAAGCGAATTCTTGATTATAGCAGTTACATGGTATCGGCAATACTGGCATCACCCTTTGTGCGTGGGCCTGATCTGGTCGTTGCCACCTCTCCGCTTTTATTCACGGCTTGTGCCGGATATGTGGTGAGCCGCATGAAGCATATTCCATTCGTGTTTGAACTCCGGGACATGTGGCCGGAATCGATCAAGGCGGTCGGCGCCATGAAAGACTCGTTGATCATCCGTTTTTTGGAACGGCTGGAGATGTTTCTTTACCACAGGGCGGCAAAAATCGTTTCGGTTACAGACTCATTTAAACGGATTCTGACTAAAAGAGGAATTGATCCAACCAAAATCGAGGTGGTAACCAACGGAGTGGATCTCTCCAGGTTTCAACCCAGGCCCAGGGATGTCGAACTTGAGGCCCGTTTTGATTTGGAAGGCAAATTCGTTGCCGGATATCTTGGTACCCACGGCATGGCTCATGCCCTTGAGACGGTCCTGGAAGCAGCTGCTAAAAGCCGGGAAATGGCTGAAGATAATCTGCGGTTCATTCTTTTGGGTGACGGGGCCAGGAAAACGGCGCTTATAGAAAAAGCTCAGGATATGGGTCTGGATAATGTTATTTTTATCGATTCCGTGCCCAAGGAGGAAGTCGCTCGCTATTGGTCCATTTTGGATGTTTCCATCATTCATCTTAAAAAAACTGATTTATTTAAAACAGTTGTTCCATCCAAACTCTTTGAGTCGATGGGAATGGGGATTCCGGTTCTGCATGGTGTGGCCGGCGAATCGGCCGAAATCGTACAAGAAGAAAATGTCGGGATTGTTTTTGAACCCGAGAATGAACATAAGCTATGCGAGAGCCTTTTTCAACTAAAGAAAAATCAAGTTTTATACGAAAAACTGAGGTCGAACTGCCTGCGAGCCGCACAAAAATATGAACGGCAAAAATTGGCAAGACGAATGCTTCAAATCCTCGAAGAGTTGAACAATTGATTCTTTAATATCCAGAAATCCTGCTTGCCCAGCCTGCCCCATTTACCCCGTTAAATGTTTCTGGCCTTTATTTATCTGGGGTGGAATGTAGTTATCTTTCTATTCCATCGGGGTTAAATGTGGAACCTATTTAACCGGGGTCAAAATAAATTATGAAAATAATATTGGTAGCAGGCGCAAGGCCTAATTTTATGAAAGTTGCTCCACTTGTACATCAGCTCAGGAAAAGGGATGAGGATGTCATATGGAAACTCGTCCACACTGGCCAGCACTATGATTATGAGATGTCTAAGGTTTTTTTTGAAGAACTCGAAATTCCCGAGCCTGATTATTTTTTAGGCGCCGGTTCCGGCACCCATGCCGAACAGACAGCTCATATCATGGTGGAATTTGAAAAGGTCTGCCGTGCAGAGATGCCGGATGTGGTCGTGGTGGTGGGGGATGTGAATTCGACACTGGCCTGTTCCGTAACCGCCAAAAAGTTAAATATTAAGGTTGCCCACGTGGAGGCTGGGCTGCGAAGCAGGGATATGACAATGCCTGAAGAAATTAATCGTATCGTTACAGATTCAATCTCCGATTATCTTTTTGTGACTGAGAAAAGCGGGATTGAAAATCTGAAGCTTGAAGGACGAAGGGAGCAGGATATTTATTTTGTCGGCAATGTCATGATTGACACGCTGGTTCGGCTTTTACCCAAAGCCGAAATTAAGGAATTAGGAGATTTAGGCCCCAGTGAAACCTGCCCGCCCCGCCTGCCGGCCGGCGGGCAGGCGTCCGGCAGGCGGGTAGAAAAGCAAAAGAGATTTCACCCCAGTACGATAGTGCCTACCTACGGGGCAGGCGGGGTAAAGATTGGGGAATTAGACGGCGAATATGCAGTGGTGACGCTGCATCGCCCATCCAATGTTGACGATAGGAAAACCCTGGGGGGAATCCTGGATGCGCTGGCCCGGATATCTGAAGATATGCCTGTTATTTTTCCTGTTCATCCAAGGACAAGGAAAAATATCGAGGAGTTCGACCAGCTGAAACTCATAAATGATTCAAATATTGAATTGCTGCCGCCAATGCCTTATGTGGATTTTCTGAAACTCTGGAAATATGCATCCCTGGTACTTACCGACAGCGGCGGACTTCAGGAAGAAACAACAGCATTGGGAATTCCATGTTTTACAATTCGGGAAAACACGGAAAGGCCGGTGACCATAGAAGAGGGAACCAACACTCTGGTGGGAACGAGCAAGGCAGGGATTCTTGCAGCTTACGAGGAATTCAAAAATGGAGGGGGTAAGAGTGGGCGGGTGCCCGAACTTTGGGATGGTAAAGCAGCCCAAAGAATAGTGACCACCCTGCTCTCACAGACCCGGAAATGACGTGGGATAGACTCGCAAAATCATATCTTTACCTAAAATCTGCAATTGCCGATTTCGCCGCAGCTGCAAGGCGCAGGCCGTGAAGCATATTATTTCTTTTCAAAAATTTTCATGCAGTTTTTAGGTTTTATTGGATCTTCTACATGAACAAATCTGATATATCATCAAAAACCTATCTGCAATCTGCCGTGACTAACGTGAGTACTGCTGAAGGGGAACATACGCCCGGAGTAAAAGAACCCCTTATGAAACGTCCTCTGGATGTTATTCTTTCTTCTATAATGATCATACTATCCATACCAATTTTTTTGCCCATTGCCTTGATTATCAAGATTGAAGATGGGGGGCCTGTATTTTACCGGCAGGAACGCTGGGGGCGAAACGGCACTCGGTTCATGGCATATAAGTTCCGCACCATGCTGGCAAATTCCGACCAGGAGTTCGGTATAATACATACCACGGAAAACGATCCGAGGATTACAAAGATAGGACGACTTTTGCGTGCCATGGGACTGGATGAGCTTCCCCAGATTTTAAATATCTTCCGGGGGGAGATGAGCTTTGTAGGTCCAAGGTCTCTGGCAATAAGCGAAATCGTGAACGATAGAAACGGCCAGGCGGTACCATATGAGGATGTCCCCGGCTTCCGGGAGCGGCTCCGCGTTCGACCCGGGCTTACCAGCATTGCCACAATTTATATTCCAAAATATTCCCATCCGAAAAAAAAGTTCCGCTACGACCTCCTCTATATCCGCAAACAGTCCTTCTGGCTAGATTTGCGCCTTATTGCCCTCTCCTTCTGGATCAGCTTCAGGGGTAAATGGGAGACAAGGCAAAAGAAATTTTAAGATGGCTCACGCAAAGGCGCCCCAGTACGATCTTCCGGACCTACGGGGTAAACAAAGACGCTAAGATAAAAAAATAAAAGAGATAAAGAAATCATGACTGAAAATGAGATTGCGAAGATAATTGTGGATGCAGCGTTTCAGATTCACAAGAGGCTTGGGCCAGGGTTGTTGGAGACTGTCTTATGATAATAGCTCACCGCAGAGTCGCAAAGGGCGCAGAGGTAGGAATATCCTTTTTCCTTTCTGTTGAGAGGGCAGAAAGGAAAAAATAGCCTTCTAAAACATGCTAAGTGACTGAATTATGATGGATATAAACGAATTAAGCAGCAGAATCATTGGGGCGGCCATCGAAGTACAATCCGCAGATTACGCAGATTAACGCAGATTTGATAATGACGGATGAGAGAACATATAAAATTATAGGTGCTGCAATGGAAGTGCGATCCGCTGGTCTATAATTTTTAATATGCGAAAATCTGCGTAATCTGTGGATGAGGTTTGGAGCTAAATCATTAGAATACAATAGGTTTGTTTACAATTATTAATCTGCGAAAATCTGCGTAATCTGTGGATGAATTTCGGAAATGTAAAAAGTTAAGAATGGCAAAAAGATTTCTATTATATTGGCTGCCGTTGGTTGTGTGGATTTCGGGGATTTTTGTGGTCTCTTCGCTTCCAGGCGGCTTTTATCCTGGCAAGATAGGGTTTTCCATTATTTCTACGGAATATTTGCTGCATATAACCGCTTTTTTTGTCTTGTGTTTGCTGTTTTATCGGGTCCTTGAGTTTAAGAATAAAAAACCTGGCCTGACGAACATGATATTATATTGCCTTATTTTTACTATGATAGTCTCTTTTTCCAAAGAATGCTTGCAGTTTTTTATCCCTACCAGGTCATTCAGTATGAAAGATATTTTAGTCGATGGAAGTGCGGCCGGGTTGGCGATGATCTTTATTTTCCAGATGAAAATGATGAAACGCAGTCCATCAAAGGTGGGATAAATCATGTGAATCCTGTTGATACTGTCAAATGAAGGCCCGGCAATCAAATATAAAAGCATTCTGGTTATGGATTGACAAATATGATTGCAGTGCATACAATGCTATCACGACGTGAAAAAAATCAGGAGGTATTTTTATGGGGAGTTTGACCTTACGCAATATCGACGATTCCTTAAAGGCAAGTCTTCGCATGAGGGCAGCGGCCAATGACAGGTCTATGGAAGAGGAAGCAAGACAGATTCTCCGCCAGTCTCTGTTGCGCAAAAAGAGTTCCGTTGGCATCGGGACCCGAATATCTAAGCGCTTTGCCGCCGCCGGGGGAATTGATTTGCCGGAGGCGGTCCGCTCTGCGCCGCGCCGGCCGCCGGCTTTTCTTGAGGATGACGCGCCGTGATTCTCCTCGATACCAATGTTCTCTCGGAATTGATGCATCCGCTGCCTGAGCCTCGAGTCGTTCGGTGGCTGGACGCACGATCTGAATTTGACCTCTGGATCAGCGCAATAACCGTCGCCGAGATTTGGCTGGGCATCGCGCTCCTGCCGGAAGGGAAGCGTAAGAATTTGTTGACTGATTTGGCCGAGCAGACGTTCCAGGAAGACTTTTCCGAGCAATGCCTTCCTTTTGATTGCGAAGCAGCGCGGGAATATGCCCTGATTGTTGCAGAGCGGAATCGGAAGGGCAGTCCTGTTAGTGTGGAAGATGCGCAGATCGCGGCGGTTGCCCGGACCGCAGGCCTTACACTGGCAACGCGGAATACAAAGGATTTTTCGGGTATCCAAGGGTTAGCGCTGGTCAACCCATGGGTTGACTCATAGGCAGTCAAAAGAATGAAGGCCCTTTCCATCATCGGCACCCGGCCGGAGCCCATCAAGATGGTGCCAATAATTCAGAAGTTCAAGGTTGAAGGCGGCTGTTTGTGTGACAGCCAAGCACCGGCAAATGTTGTATTAGCGGGGCGCTCTTTAAATTATATGATTCTATGGTTAAAACTGTAAATTATTGAGAAGTTACCTTTTTGTTTTATCCCGTTAATCCCGTTAATCCTGTCTATGTTTTGTTTTTGAACCCCAGGATATAAATTGACAGGCTTGACAAAATTTCAAGGTTGTTTATAGAACACTGCATATTGAGGATAAACGCTGATGAGTAAGGATATATCAATAATTGGTGGATCGGCTGCCGGATTTTTTACATCCTATCTGCTGGCCAGACAGGGGTTGAATGTTCGATTGTTTGAGTCAAGAAAGCAGATTTGCCATCCTT
>JAUVVL010000061.1 GCA_030604635.1 Desulfobacteraceae bacterium | reverse complement strand
TTTATGAAGTTTGTTTCTGTCATGAACTATCCAAACGAGGGTTAAAATATAAAAGACAAGTTGATATCCCGATTGTATATGATGGGATAATCTTTAATGAGGGGTTACGGTTAGATGTTCTGGTGGAGGAGCTTATTATTTGTGAACTAAAGGCTGTTGACGAGATGAATCCTGTATGGGAAACGCAAATACTCAGTCATCTAAAATTGACCGGCAAACGTCTTGGTTTTCTTGTCAATTTTAACGTGTCTCTTATTAAAAATGGCATTAAAAGAATCATATTATAATCTTAGTGTCTTCGTGTCTTTGTGGCTGAACTATTACGGTAATATATGTTTTTGTCAAAAATTGATGCCAGATACCTAAAGCTTACCTGCGTTGCCGGCTTAGTAATTATTATAGACCAGATAACAAAGGCCGCAATCTTAATCTTCCTGCCTCTTTACCGCTCCGTTTCAGTTATTCCAGGGTTTTTCAATCTCACTCATATTCATAATCCCGGCGGAGCTTTTGGGTTTATGTCGAATCAGAGCTCGAGTTTGCATAACATAATATTTCTTTCTATTGCATCATTGGCCATATGTCTGATTTTCTACTTCTATATAAATACACCGAAGAAATATACCTTGCTTGCAACCGGGCTTGCTTTGATTTTCGGAGGCGCCATCGGCAATATGATCGATAGAATCCGTTTCGGAAAGGTTGTTGACTTCCTTGACTTTTACATCGGAGATCTTCACTGGCCTGTTTTTAACGTCGCCGACAGTGCGATCTCTGTTGGAATTGTAATTTTTTTATTTCATCTTCTCTTTAAGAAGATGCCGGAATAAAGGCGATTGAATGCATCCTGTCCTATTAAAAATTGGTAAATTTTCGATCCATGCCTATGGTTTTTTTATCGCCATAGGTTTTATCGTAGGAATTTTACTTGCAAAGCTTGAGGCGAAAAGATTAGGGGAAGATCAGGAAAAGATCATGGATCTTTGTTTTTATATCCTGATAGCTGCCATTGCCGGCGCTCGTCTGTTCTATGTTTTTACGAACCCTGAAATATTTCTTTCGGACCCGCTGGAAATATTAAAGATATGGAACGGCGGCCTCGTTTTTTACGGCGGATTTATCGGCGCCCTGGTGATTGTCGTTATATATATTAAGAAGGAGAAAATATCTCCCTGGAAAACCGTTGATATTTTGGCGCCTTCCCTTGCCCTGGGCTATTGTATCGCCAGGCTTGGCTGCTTTTCTGCCGGGTGTTGCTATGGCAAGGCCAGTGATCTTCCCTGGGCCGTAACCTTTACAAACCCTGACTCACTTGCTCCCCTCGGCATACCGCTTCATCCTACACAGCTTTATTCTTCTTTTGTAAACCTGTTTATCTTTGGTTTTCTCTGGTTTTTTCGCGGCCGCAAGAAATTTGATGGCCAGCTTTTCTGGATTTATGTTTTGATTTACGGAGTTACCCGTTCGTTTATTGAAATATTTCGTGGTGATTTCAGAGGACCCCCTGTTTTCGGGATGTTATCGATTTCCCAGACAATCGGTGGCGCAATGTCGGTTATTGCCATTGCCATGTTGATATTTCTTGGAGCACGGGCAGCAAGGGATTAATTGAGAAGTTGCCAATGTCTGAAATTAATTATAAAGCACTTAAAAGTTATCTGAAAGACTTGGAAGAAGATCGGGAAACCAAAGGTTTTGCCCCTGTGTATCTGATTTACGGCGAAGAGCTACTTTATAAAACCGCATTTGAGGAACTTTTGGATGCCTTGATGCCTGATGTAAATCGAAGCCTTAACTATGAGCCGATTGGCGGCGCAAATGATAATCTGCAAGAAGCGATCGAGCGGGTAAATACCTATTCGCTTTTGCCCGACACAAAAGTCGTCGCCATTTGTGACTCTAAAATATTCTATTCAAAACAGGATGAGGACAAGTTCCTTGAAAAAGCAAAGGATGCATTTGACGCTCAAGATATTAAAAAGGCTGCGGAAAATCTTGTTAGCCTTCTGGGACTTTTGAAACTTTCGTTTGATGATGTTAGTCGGACAAATAGGAGCAAAACCTTAAATCTTGATGCGGACAGCTTAAGTGACGACAGGTGGCTGGATAAAGTCATTGGTTATTGCGTGGAAAACAGGCTGCCCATACCTTCCGGTGAAGATAAGGCCGGGCTTTTGCAAAAGGCCATCGAAAAAGGATTTCCAAAAGGGAACCATCTGATCATTACCACCGATATGGTTGATAAGCGCCGCAAACTTTTTAAAACCATTCGTAATAATGGTATGATCCTTGACTGCTCAGTTCCAAAAGGGGATCGCAGGGCTGACAAGATGGCTCAGGAAGCTGTTCTAAATGAAAGGATGGGCGCAATCCTTGGCCAATCCGGAAAGACAATGGATGAGGGTGCATACCGGGCCATGTATGAAATGACCGGCTTTGATCTCCGCACATTCTCAAATAATCTTCAGAAACTTGTCAGTTATGTGGGAGATAGAAAAAAGATAACCGCTGATGATGTTGAGTCTGTTTTAGAGCGCACAAAAAAGGACCCCATATATGAGTTGACAAATGCCATATCAGACCGAAACATTGAAAGATCGCTCTTTTTTTTGGACTCCCTTCTTGCCGACGATTTTCATCCGCTTCAGATTCTGGCTGCAATAACAAATCAGGTCAGAAGGCTTTTGCTCGTCAAGGGTTTTGCGGAAAGCGCCCATGGCAGTTCCTGGCATGCAGGCATGCAGTTCGGTCAATTTAAAAGCAGGATTATGCCATCAATTCAGGCATTTGACAGGGATCTTTTAAACCAACTGGAAACTTGGGATAGAATAATTTCAAAAGACGCGGACAAAGATAATCAAAGCCCGACAAAGAAGGGCGAAAAGAAGAGAAGCAAAACTGTCACGGATCTTGTGATTGCAAAAAACCCGAATAATCCTTATCCTGTTTACCAGATGCTCCTAAAATCTGAAATGTTCACGACAGATGAGCTTATTGCTGCACTTGAGTCCTTGAGCCAATCCGATTTACGGCTTAAGTCCACTGGGCAGAAACCCAGGTTAATATTGGAAAAGGCGATTCTTAGCATCTGTTGATTTTGTTACTGTTTTTTCTTTAGCCCGAATTTCTCACTGTTTTTTTTAGGCTCACTTACATGCGTGTTCCAGATATTTTACACCTAATTCTACAGCACTTATTGAGAAGTTACCTTCTTGGAGAATATTCATGGGGATTTTAAGACGTCAGGAAAAACGTCTGGCGGCCCGTTTATTATCATGGCAGTACAAGAGAATGAACCTTTCCCTGCCTGCCATTGAAGAATTGGAGCGACAGGCCGATAAACTTGTCGATGACGCGCATCGAATCGCCCGTGAAAGGGGACGCAATGTAATGTCGATCATTAAAGAAATGATTGCCGATATAAAAAAATGATTATAACCGGATTTTTCACAAGTCGAGTTTGTCGTAGCCGCTATGGTAACCTCCTTTCGACTTTGTTCAGCCACAAAGACACTAAGGCCCTAAGACTATAATATGATTCTTTTAATGCCATTTTTAATAAGAGACACGTTAAAATTGACAAGAAACCCAAATAGATTCTTCCCTGCTTGCTGCAGGCAGGTCTTTTTGATAAAGATTAATAATTCATACCTCTTCTTTGTGACTTAGTGACTTAGTGGCTGAACTGTTACCTTTCGACTTTTTTCATAAAATATTCGGGATAAGGAGGATTTATGACACGGGTTGGTATTGTTGGGGCAACGGGTTATACGGGCGCCGAGCTTGTACGGATACTATGCAATCATCCTGATGTAGAGCTGACTATCCTGACTTCCCGCCAGTTTGCCGGCATGAAGTTTGACAGTGTTTACCCATCAATGACAGGTGTTGTCGACCTTGTTTGCGAAGAGTTGTCTGTGGATAGTGTTTGTGACAGGTCTGATGTCGTATTCACGGCGCTTCCCCACAAGCTTCCCATGGCGATCATACCTGATATTATCAAGCGGGGAAAGAAAGTTGTCGACCTTTCCGCTGATTTCAGGTTCAAGGATGCAACAACGTATGAGTCATTTTACCAGTCTCATACTGCGAAGGATTTACTTGAAAAATCAGTTTACGGACTTTGTGAAATTTATTTTGACAGGATAAGAAATGCCGAATTGATCGGTGCTCCCGGATGTTATTCCACCAGTGTCCTTTTACCCCTTGTGCCATTATTGAAGAGCAATTTAATAGATATCAATACCATTGTTGCAGATTCAAAATCAGGGGTTAGCGGTGCAGGTCGAACCCTTTCATTGACAACACACTTTTGCGAGGCCAACGAGTCATTCAAGGCATACAAAGTTGCAGAACACCGGCATAATCCCGAGATGGAAGCAGTTCTGAGTCTTGAAGCAGGAGCGCCGGTAAAGATAACTTTTGTTCCGCACCTTGTTCCAATGACCCGCGGAATACTGACGACCATATATGCAAACCTTGTTCAAAAGACCCTTCCGGAAGATATACAAAACTGTATTGCCTCTTTTTATTCCGGCAGTCCTTTTATTCGTATATGTCCCGGCGACAAACTGCCCGATACATCAAATGTTCGGGGAACCAATTATTGCGACATTGGGTTTAAGCTGGATGAGCGTAACAATCGCCTGATCCTGATTTCGGCAATCGATAACCTGGTTAAAGGCGCCGCCGGTCAGGCGGTTCAGAACATGAACATAATGCTCGGGCTTGATGAAACCGCAGGCCTAAAAGCGGTTCCCTTTCCTGTGTAATTCAGGGGTCGTGGAGTTATCGTCTTAACGACAGCGCCATGGGTAATCAGATTCTAAATCGCCCATCATGCAATTAAGTTACGAGTCTTCTTGACATTAAGATTTTATTAGACTAATAAAATTTTTATAAATAATCGGTAATGAATGATGGTTTATACCAAAATCTATAACTTTTTTATGAAAGGAGATTGAAAATGACGGCAAAGATTATCAAGGGAACTGAGGTAAGAGACAAGATACTCGAAGAGATTGAGGCCGAGGTAAATGAAATTAAAGAAAAGCATGGTGTTGTTCCCGGCCTTGTAACCATTCTGGTCGGCGAAGACCCGGCTTCTATTTCATATGTAACTGCAAAAATTAAAACCGCTCAGAAGCTCGGTTTCAATGAGATACAGGACAGCCAGCAGCCGGATCTTTCCGAGGCGGATCTTCTGGGCCTTGTTGAGAAGTACAACAACGATGATTCCATTAACGGCATCCTTGTTCAGCTGCCCCTCCCAAAGCATATCGATGACAAAAAAATATTAAATGCAATCGATCCTGACAAGGATGTGGATGGATTTCATCCTGTAAATGTGGGACGCCTGACGATTGGCGGTGATGAAGTCAAGTTTCCGCCATGTACACCGGCAGGCATACAGGAACTGATTGTACGTTCCGGTGTTGAAACAAGCGGTGCCGAGGTGGTGGTTGTCGGTCGCTCAAATATCGTAGGAAAACCGATAGCCAACATTATGCTCCAGAAGGGAGCAGGAGCCAATGCAACGGTAACCATTGTCCATACACGTACAAAAGACATGGCAGCACATTGTAAGCGCGCCGACATCCTGGTCGTTGCCGCTGGTGTTCCGGATCTTGTAAAGCCTGAATGGATCAAACCGGGTGCATGCGTAATTGACGTCGGTGTTAATAGAGTCGGTGAAAAGATCAGTGAAAAGACAGGCAAAAAGATTGCGATCTTAAAGGGTGATGTTGACTTTGAAACTGCCAAAGAGGTTGCAGGCTATATTACCCCTGTGCCTGGCGGTGTCGGCCCAATGACCATCACCATGCTGATGAAAAACACACTGAAGTCCCTTAAATTTAAATTGGGAATTGCCTAACTATCATGCAATCAGCATAACGGGGGTAAGTTTCCCCCGTTATGCTGTTTACACGCCTGTAATCATAGCGTTCAACTCATGTCTTGTTTGCATAATAACAAAAAAAGTGCCTTAAATTATTGACATTGTATTATATTCATGATAAAAATTTGAAGATTTTTACCATGATATTCATGCAACATATTGAAATCAATTGTATTTCGCGGTAATTATGGAAGAAAGATAACTTGAGCACAGATCTTAACTTTTAATAAGGTTTTTATTATGCACAAGAAAATCTCCTTTATTGTTTTAGATAATATCGGCTCTCCAGTGAAAAACTTAACCGTTTCCAAGGCTCTTTTTCGCCTTATCAGCCTCTGTTTTATGGCTGGCCTGATATTGACGGCCTTTGTTTTCTACGATTATTATTCATTGACCAAACAGGAACTTGAGAGAAATATTGCCAAACAATCTGAAGAGATAATCAGCCAGCGGAAGCAGATTCAAAAGTTTGCGAAGGAGGTAAATGACTTAAAGTCAAATCTGGTGGAATTGAACCATTTTGAAAAAAAGATACGAATTATTGCCAACATTGAAAAACCCTCTGATAAAGACAGCCTTTTTGGTGTCGGCGGTTCAATTCCTGAAGATCTTGATTCACAAGTTCCGCTAACGAAAAAATATAACAGCCTGATGCGCGAAATGCATGCACAGACCCAGCAGATTAACCTGGCATCAATTAATCAGCAAAAAGGGTTTGAATCCCTTATAAAATATCTTGAAGACCAACGCAATCTTTTATCCTCTACGCCAGCAATCAACCCGACAAAGGGGTGGATAACTTCGGGATTCGGATATCGCATATCCCCGTTTACCGGTCTGCGCGAATTCCATAAAGGATTGGATATTGCTACCCGCCTGGGGACACCGATTATTGCTACTGCGGATGGTGTTGTAATGTTTGCCGGTAACCAGGGTTTTTCAGGTAATGTTATTGTTATTGAACACGGCCATGGAATGGTTACCCATTATGGGCATGTAAAGGAGACATTGAAAAAACGCGGTGAAAAGGTAAAGCGGGGGGATACCATTGCACTGGTAGGTATTTCAGGTCGAAGTACCGGCCCCCATGTCCATTATTCAATACTCCTTAACGGGATTCCGGTTAACCCTAAAAAATACATCCTGAACTAAATTGTTTAATTGTTTCTGAGTTTTCTACATTTTTCCTTTCTTTTTTGTTCTCCGATTTTAATGCACTCAAAAACCGCTGCTAAACCAACGGCAAAGTAAATTTCTTTTCGTTCAAGGCGAGAATCTCCTTTTAAATACGAAAATCTCCACAAAAAAATCTTAACAATAATCAAAATAGATTTTTGCAAAATCTATTGATTAATGTTATATTTTCTTGATGGAATTGTTTAACCGGTTTATATAAGATCACTCCAGTCGATTTTGATATCCAAAAGGAATGCTTTATCTATGATCGCAAATATTTTGACAAAAATTATTGGCAGCAAAAACGAACGGGAATTAAATAAGATTAAACCTGTCGTTGAAAAGATAAATGCCCTGGAACCACAAATGCAGGCCATGAGCGATGAACAGCTAAAAACCCAGGCGGTGTTGTTCAAAGAGCGTCTGAATAACGGTGAATCCATTGATGATATTCTTCCGGAAGCTTTTGCGACAGTAAGAGAGGCCTCAGTGCGTACCCTCGGCATGCGGCATTTTGATGTTCAGCTTATCGGAGGAGTCGCTCTTCATCAGGGAAAGATCGCTGAAATGAAGACCGGTGAAGGCAAAACCCTGGCAGCCACCTTGCCGGCCTATCTGAACGCCCTTTCAGGCAGAGGCGTACATATTATTACGGTAAACGATTATCTGGCCAAGCGTGATACAGAATGGATGGGGCATATTTATAATTTTCTCGGCCTCTCAGTCGGCTGTATTTTGCACGGCCTGGATGAAGACGAACGCAATGCGGCATACAGTGCAGATATCGCTTACGGCACAAATAATGAGTTCGGCTTTGATTACTTGAGGGACAATATGAAGTTTGGCAAAGATGACATTGTCCAGGGTGAACTCAATTTTGCCATCGTAGATGAGGTTGACAGTATATTGATTGACGAGGCCAGAACCCCGCTTATTATATCCGGTCCGGCCGAAAAATCGACGGATCTATACCATCTGGCCAACGGTATAATTCCACGCCTTGTCCTTGAGCAGGATTATACCCTGGATGAAAAGGCACGATCAGCAGTTCTGACCGAGGAAGGAATCGCAAAGTCGGAAAAAATACTCAAGGTCGATAATCTGTACGATCCAAAATATATTGAACTTCTGCATCATATTAACCAGGCCCTTAAAGCCTATACACTCTTCAAACGCGATGTCGACTATATTGTCAAAAACGGAGAGGTTATCATCGTAGATGAATTTACAGGCCGTCTGATGCCCGGCCGTCGTTACAGTGAAGGGTTGCACCAGGCACTTGAAGCCAAAGAAAATGTCAAGATTGAAAACGAAAACCAGACCCTGGCCACGATTACTTTTCAAAACTACTTCAGAATGTACAATAAACTTGCAGGCATGACCGGTACCGCCGATACGGAAGCCGCTGAATTCAAAAAGATATATGGACTTGACGTGCTGGTTATTCCCACAAATAAACCCATGATCCGAATCGATAACTCGGATGTAATCTACAAAACCAGGAGAGAGAAATTTGACGCAGTCATTGATGAAATCGTCGAGCTTCATAAAAAAGGGCAGCCTGTTCTGGTGGGAACAATTTCAATTGACGTTTCAGAAAGTTTTTCCAGTAAATTGAGAAAAAGAGGCATTAAACTTTCGATATTGAATGCAAAAAACCATGAAAGGGAGGCCGAGATCATTGCTCTGGCAGGCCAGAGAAGGAGTGTCACGATTTCAACAAACATGGCCGGCCGGGGGACCGACATCGTGTTGGGAGAAGGCGTAACTGAACTCGGAGGACTTCATATTATCGGAACTGAAAGACATGAAAGCCGGCGCATTGATAACCAGCTCAGGGGCCGTTCAGGAAGACAGGGTGATCCCGGTTCATCACGTTTTTACCTTGCTCTGGAGGATGACCTTCTTCGGATATTCGGCGGTGAACGGATAACCGGAATTATGGAGAAGCTGGGGATGGAAGAGGGTGAGCCCATTGAACATAACCTGATAAGCAAGGCTATTGAAAGTGCCCAGAGCAAGGTCGAAGGACACAATTTTGACATTCGAAAGCAATTATTAGAATACGATGATGTAATGAATCAGCAGAGGGAGGTCATATATAAGCAGCGCCGGGAAGCACTGAATGGAAAAAGCTTAAAACCTGCTATTGACGACATGATCCGCGAAAAAGCCGAGGAGATAGCTGATTTTTTTACGGATGAGAGGGCCCTTCCTGAAGAATGGGACTGGAAGGGATTGAATAAAACTGTGTTTAAACAGTTTAATTTCCGCCTGGGCGACATTGACGATGATACCATGGACGGACTAACCCTGGAGGGGCTGGCCCAGTTGATTTATGAATCCTGTTTCAGTGTATATAACGAAAAAGAGGCTGCCATAGGAACAGAAGATTTCAGGGGTCTGGAACGCATTATAATGTTACAGACCGTGGACAACCTGTGGAAAGACCATCTCTTGAGCATGGATCACTTAAAAGAAGGAATCGGTCTCAGGGGCTACGCCCAGCAGAATCCTCTAATAGTATACAAAAAAGAAGGGTTTGAGCTGTTTCAGGATATGATTTCCAGGGTTAAGGAAGAGACTCTTGGAATTCTGTTTAGAATTCAGATATCTGAGCCAAAAAAGATAGACGATCTAAGGCAGCCAAGGGAACAGAAAATGTTTTTTTCCGGTGGAGATGAACCTGAAAAGAAAAAGCCGGTCAAGCGAACTCAGAAAAAAGTTGGCCGGAATGCGCCTTGCCCCTGCGGAAGCGGAAAGAAGTATAAGAAGTGTTGTGGAAGATAGTTTGAGAAGTGAAGATTTTTTTCGGTTTGAGCTCTTTACAAGATTGGGTATTAATGATTCAATGAATGAATATAGCCCTGAAGTTGAAGAAGAAGTAATTTCCGAAACTAAGGACGAGGTTCGTGAACCTTCCATGTACAGGGTGCTGCTCCACAATGACGACTATACAACCATGGAGTTTGTTGTTGAAATCCTGATAACTGTCTTTAATAAATCACCGGAGGAATCGGTGGAGATTATGCTGAATGTCCACCGTAAAGGAATTGGGATTTGCGGTGTTTATACATATGAAGTATCTGAAACCAAGGTAAACACAGTCCATGTTTTAGCCCGTGAAAATGGTTTTCCTCTTGAATGTACCATGGAGAAAGAATAGGCCATGATCAGCAAAGAACTCAGCGAGACACTCGGCTTTGCAGTTAGAGAAGCCAAAAAAAGACGTCATGTATATGTCAGTATCGAGCACTTGCTTTTTGCCATTTTATACGACAGCAATGGCATTGATATTATTGAGAAATGCGGCGGCAACATTGAGAACCTTAATAATGCCCTTGAGTCTTTTTTTGCCGAACGGATGGAGCGGATTCCCGAAGAAAATGAATATGTACTCCAGCAGACCGTAGGTTTTCAAAGGGTGATCCAGAGGGCGATTAATCATGTCCGTTCCGCCGAAAAGCAGGAAGTCGATGTCAGTGATATACTTGCATCGATTTTTCAAGAAAAGGATTCACATGCTGAATATTTTCTGAGTGCAGAAGGTATCACCCGTCTTGATGTTTTAAACTACATCTCCCATGATGTTTCCAAGACGCCTTATAAAGAAGGATCGGGCGGATTAATGAAAACAGACAAGGTGGAGAAAAAGAAAAAGACCAGTCCCCTTGAAGCTTTCACCATTGATCTTGTTAAAAGTGCGGCCCAGGGAAAGTTGGACCCGCTAATCGGTCGGAAACTTGAGATGGAGCGAATCATTCAGGTGCTCTGCCGAAGACGCAAGAATAATCCGGTCTTTGTCGGAGATCCAGGAGTGGGAAAAACCGCACTGGCCGAAGGTCTGGCGCTTAAGATAAATGAGGGATCTGTTCCTGACTTGCTCAAAAACGTTCGTATATATTCCCTTGATCTCGGGGGCTTGCTGGCTGGTACAAAATTCCGCGGTGATTTTGAGCAGCGTTTAAAAGGGGTGATAGATGCTTTGAAAAAGAAAAAGGATGCTATCCTGTTTATTGATGAGATCCATACGATGGTGGGGGCCGGGGCTACCAACAGAGGATCAATGGATGCCTCAAATATCTTGAAACCGGCTCTGGGAACAGGTGATCTGCGGTGTATCGGTTCAACCACATATGAAGAGTACAAGAATTTTTTTGAAAAGGACCGTGCCTTCTCACGCCGTTTTGAGAAGATCGAAGTTATGGAACCTCCCATTAAAGAAACCGTTCAAATTTTAAAAGGACTCCGGTCCCGTTATGAGGAACACCACGGCATTGTTTATACCGATCAGTCACTTAAAACCGCTGCCGAACTCTCTGCCAAATATATCAATGATCGTTATTTGCCGGACAAAGCCATAGATGTAATCGACGAGGCCGGGGCATTTATTCGACTTTCGGGTTCTCCCAGCAGAAAGAAGATCCACCCCAAAGATATTGAAAAAATCGTGGCAAAGATAGCCAGAATTCCGACCATCAGCGTATCAACACCTGACAAAACAAAATTGGGGGCCCTTGAAGAAAAGCTCAAACAGGTAGTTTTTGGACAGGACAATGCCATAAAATCCCTTGTCACCTCTATAAAGCGATCTCGCGCCGGCCTTGGAGCACCCGAAAAACCGATTGGGTCATTCTTGTTTGCCGGTCCGACCGGTGTAGGAAAGACAGAAGTGTCCCTACAGGTTTCGAAGATTCTCGGTGTCCAATTTTTACGATTCGATATGAGCGAATACATGGAAAAACATGCTGTGGCCCGGCTCATAGGCGCACCGCCGGGCTATATCGGCTTTGATCAGGGAGGGCTTTTGACAGACGGTATCCGCAAACATCCTCACAGCGTCCTGTTGTTTGATGAAATAGAAAAAGCACACCCAGATATGTTCAACATTTTACTGCAGGTTTTGGACCATGCCACCCTGACGGACAACAATGGGAAAAAGGCTGATTTCAGAAACGTAATCATTATGATGACTTCAAATGCCGGCACAAGGGAGATGAGCACCCAGACAATCGGGTTTGGTGATAATCAATATGATACCGAAGGCAAAGGAAAAAAGGCTGTTGAAAAGTTTTTCAGCCCGGAATTCAGAAACCGTCTTGATGGTATCATTCACTTCAATGCGCTGACCGAGGAGATCATGGAAAAGGTGGTGGATAAGTTCATGAACGAGCTTAAAGAGCAGCTTGCTCTTAAAAAGGTATCGATCAGTTTTTCTCCCGAGGCACGAACATGGCTGGCGAGAAATGGACATGATCCGCGCTACGGTGCCAGGCCGCTGACCCGATTGATGCAGACGGAAATCAAAGATTTACTTTCAGATGAGATTCTGTTTGGGCAGCTTGAAAAAGGCGGCGAGGTTTTTATTGATGTTGAGAACGACAAGTTGGCCTTTGATTATGCCGGAGCCTTAATGCCGGTCACTTGACCGGTCTGCTCCCCGCCGCGAAGCACTGCCGCAAGGCAGAACCCCCGTCCTTTAGGACTGGGTCGAGGGGAGCTATACAAAAATGCAAAAAATTCCTTGTCCGGGCTGCGAAGCACTTCCAGGAGGCAGAACCCCCGCCCTTTAGGGCGGAGAGCTTCACACTCACCCATGCCGGTTTTTCTTTTATCCGATAAAACAGCTTTTCCTCCGCCCCACCTTGCCCCCAGAGACGGTCTGCTGGCTGTGGGCGGAGATTTAAGTCAGAAGCGACTTCTGCTGGCCTACCACAAAGGCATTTTCCCATGGTTTTCAGATAATGAGCCGATCATGTGGTGGTCGCCTGACCCTCGTCTCGTGCTGTATCCCCGGGAAGTCAGGGTTTCAAAAACCTTGAGGAAGATTATCAAGAAAAACATGTTCCATGTGACCATGGACTCGGCTTTTGATCAGGTTATAAACCACTGCGCACAAATACGATTGCAGAATAATGAGGGAACATGGATTGTTAAGGATATGATCGATGCATACTGCGAGCTCCATGAATCAGGTTTTGCACATTCGGTGGAAGCCTGGTACAAAGATGGGCTGGCCGGCGGTTTATATGGTGTTTCCCTGGGGGGATGTTTTTTCGGGGAATCGATTTTCACACGTATCAGCAATGCTTCAAATGTTGCACTGGTCAGGCTGGTGGAATATCTTAATGACTTATCTTTTGATATGTTAGACTGCCAGATTACAACCGAGCATCTGATCCGTTTCGGGGCAAGAGAAATCCCACGTGCTCGCTTCTTAGAGCAGCTTGAAAAATCACTGGAGAAACCTACCTTAAGAGGTAAGTGGTCTTTGCCTGGTTAACAGGCATAGTAAGAAGAATTTATCTCGGATTTAGCAACGGAGGATTATATGGAACTCAAAATTATCAAGATTGAAAAACCGGAAGAGTTGAATATGATCTTAGGACATTCTCACTTTATCAAGACGGTCGAGGATATCTATGAGGCGATGGTCAATACCGTGCCAGGAGCAAAATTCGGCCTGGCATTCTGTGAGGCATCAGGGCCGTGTCTTGTACGATGTACCGGTACAGACGAAGACCTGGTCGAATTGGCGAAGAAAAATGCCTTCGATCTTGCGGCCGGTCATAGTTTCATCCTCTTTATGAAAGACATGTTCCCCGTCAATGTCTTGAATGCCGTAAAAAACGTTCCTGAAGTCTGCCGCATCTTCTGTGCAACGTCAAATCCTGTTGAGGTGCTTATTGTGGAAACAGATCTTGGGCGAGGAATTGTTGGCGTTGTTGACGGGTTTATCTCAAAGGGGATTGAAACCGAAACGGATATTCAGCATCGAAAGGAATTTTTACGGACCATCGGTTATAAGCAGTAAAAGAGACCTTTGAAAAATGCTTCCCGCTAAAGCGGGATTCAAGTTCAAGGAAGGCGAAAATTTTAACCACCCCGTACGATCTTCCGGACCTACGGGGCAGGCGAAGACACAAAAAATTTTTATTTCGTGCTTTCCATATTTCGTGTTTTCGTGATTATCTTTTTTAGGCCAAATCATATGTACTTGAGATTGGCTTCTAATTTATCCTTCTGAAGCCTGATAAGGACATAGCCGCCCATGCATAACATCCCCGGGTTTAATATCTTTGTCCTGCCGATAAAATCCTCGGACTCTGCCTCGTGGATATGGCCGGTGAGACAGATATCAGGCTGAACCCGCTGGATAAATTCAAGTACCGATCTGTTGCCCAAGTTTTCCCCGGAAGGCAGTTGGGCTGCTTTTGATCCAAAGGGCGGGTCATGGGCAACCAGAATCAGTTTTGGCAGATGTTTCACCTGTTCATAACCCTCGTTCAGCCATTGTGCCAGCTTGTCATCGGACACTTCAGAAGGTGTCATAAAAGGTGTTGGAGTGGAATATCCAACACCCATAATACCGATATCTTCAGCAAGTAGTTTCCCACTCGCGTGGATATTCCAACCCTTTTCGTCGAGATATGAAGTTATTTCGGGCCGATCCATATTACCAATCTGAGCGCAGATATTGGGATTTATTCTAAATACCGCATCCAGCAGCTCACTTGCCCTTCGCGTATCGCCTCTGTTGGTAATGTCCCCGCTGATTATCACACCGTCTGCAGCGGAGAGATTGGGAATCTCGCCTAGGAGTGAAAGATCTTCGTGAATATCGCCAAATCCTATCCAGAACTTCTCTTCTGTGCTCACGTATTTAATTCCTCTCGGGGTAACTTCTCAATAAAGAATCCTGGCCCATAGGACCAGGTTTTCAAGGTCGAAATAAATTCTGGAGCCCACTGGTGATAAAATGTAAAAGAGCTGGCTGTTTGAGTGTGTTAGTGAGCCTTAAGAAAAGACAGCTAATAACAAGATTTATCTTTTAACATATGATTGACGTCATATAAACAATTGTTATTAAAGGATTGGCCACTGTTTTTTCTTTAGGCTCACTTACATGCGAGTTCCAGATTTTTTATATTTTATTATCAGTGGGCGAGACTTTTATCATCTTATTTA
>JAUVVL010000202.1 GCA_030604635.1 Desulfobacteraceae bacterium | reverse complement strand
TTCGTTCGACCAGAGGCCGTTCGGCTTTGAGGCTCTCGACAAGCTCTCGACAGGTTAGTCACTTCACACTTATCGGTTTTGTGATAAATAGCCCCTTTCAGGGTTAATCCAAAGCCGGGTCCTTTGGGCCCGGATTCTTTACTGCCTTCCTGATTTTTCAGCATCAGCTAAATCCTATAACTCTTCCCCCCTGATAAACGCAAAAGGCCACAACCCATGCAAGCAAGGTGCTGTATACAACGCTGAAAAACATCCACTTAAAAGAACCGGTTTCACGCCTGATGGCTGCTACTGTTGCAAGACATGGCAGATATAAAAGTACAAAGGCCATCATTGCCAGGGCCGAAAGCGGCGTCATATCAGAAGATAAAAGTGCGTTCTTAAGCGCCTCTGAATCCTCTTCTTCATCAGCAACATAAAGTATTCCCATGGTGCTCACAACGATTTCTTTGGCAGCAAAACCGGTGAGAAGAGCAACGCTGCCTCGCCAGTCGATACCGAGGGGTTCAAAAAGAGGAGCGATCACTTGTCCGATACGGCCCATGAAAGACTTTTCAGACTTTTCAGCTTTCTTGCTCCTTATAAGTTTTGCCACAGCAGCATCTCGTCTCTTTTCGAGCAGCTGTTTGTCAGGCTCATTGGCAGTTGTCATCTCAGCCACATAAGATGCTTTAACCCTGTCGATTTCTGCAGCATAGTCGGAAGAATACTGCATATTACGCGGAAATGCTAAAAGCGCCCATACAATAACACACCCGGCGAGAATAACACCTCCCATCTTCTTTAAGAATATCTTGCCCCGATCCCACATATGAATCAGTAGGCTTTTTATCATTGGAACCCTGTATGGCGGCAGTTCCATGACAAATGGCGCGTCAGCGCCTCTCAAGATGGTAGAACGAAAAAGGCGTCCTGTTATAATGGAAAGAATAATCCCTGCAAGATATATGGAAAAGATTACGGTCCCAGCACTGGCACCAAAGAAAGTGCCTGCAAGGATAATGTAAACCGGAAGTTTGGCAGAGCATGACATGAAAGGCGTAATAAGAATGGTGAGGGTGCGGTCCTTTTCACTTTCAAGGGTGCGGGTCGCCATAATTGCAGGGACATTGCATCCAAACCCCATGAGCATGGGTATGAAAGATTTGCCGTGAAGACCGATAAGGTGCATGATCTTGTCCATAAGAAAAGCCGCTCTGGACATATAGCCTGTATCTTCAAAAAGTGCGATACAGAAAAAAAGGATCAAAATATTCGGCAAAAATACGATAACACTTCCCACTCCTGTTATAATTCCGTTTAGAAGGAGATCCTTAAAAAGATTGTCCGGAAGAACACTGTCCAGGAATGTTGAAAGCAGGTTAACACCGCCGCCGATCCATTCCATTGGATAGGCTCCGAGGGAAAAGGTTAACTCGAACATGGCCCAGATAAACAGGAAAAAGATCGGAAACCCGACAAACCGGTTGGTAAGAATAAGATCGATGTTTCGAGATATATCGACACGCTGCTTTGTAGAGGTTGTAAGTACTTCCTTGATGATTCCAAAGATAAATCCGTAGCGCTCATCTGTCATGACGATTTCCGGTTCATCATCAAAACGGTCCACAAGGAAATCCCGGTGCCTCTGTGCTTCCCGAAGAATGTCCTGGCTGTTTTTTCCGGCCTTCTGAAGAATACGCTCCTTTACTATTTTGTCGTCTTCAAGGAGCTTTATGGCTGTCCATCTGATATTGTAAGGAATTGACCCTTCAGTCCAGTTTTCGAGAAAGCGCTCCAGATTTGAGATTGAATGTTCAATGTCTTTGCTGTATTTGACTTTACGCGTTTTAGGGATCTCGTAACTCGACTCTGCCAGTTCTATAGCCTTTTCAAGAAGTGTATCAATACCTTCGTTTTTGTTTCCGATGGTAAAGACAACCGGCACATTGAGAAGCTCGGAGAGCATTTCGTCATCAATTTTCATTCCCCGTGTTTGAGCAACGTCGGCCATGTTGAGGGCGAACAAAACCTTGCAATCCAGCTCTCTCAACTGGGTTGCAAGATAAAGGCTCCGTTCCAGGTTGGACGCATCGATGATATCGATCACGACATCCGGGCGTTCTTCCAGCACATAGTCCCGAGTAATAATCTCTTCAAGGGAAAAGGGTGTTAAACTGTATGTTCCGGGAAGATCGACAATTATAAGATCATATCCGAATTTGCTGACATAGCCCTCTTTTTTTTCAACAGTTACACCAGGCCAGTTCCCAACTTTTTGCCTGGTCCCGGTAATATTGTTAAATATTGTAGTTTTGCCTGAATTAGGGTTGCCTGCAAGGGCTATTGAAAGATGCTTTGAGTGCATTATGGTGCTTTTACTTCACATTATCGACAGTTATTTGTGCAGCTTCTTCAACCCGGAGGGATACATGATAACCTTTTACAATCAATTCGATGGGATCTTTCAAGGGTGCATATTTTTCAACATAGATATCGGAACCCTTAAGGATACCCATTTCAAGTATCCTCCTGCGCAGAGGCCCGTTTCCGCCAACATGCACGATTCTTGCGGTCTGATTTTCCTTCATCTCGCTTAATCGCATGAACAAATCTCCCTATTCACCGTCTGGAAACACCACTTTTTGTAACTTCTCAATAAGTGATGGAGAATAAGATGATAAAAGACTCGCTCAAAATTTATTGAGAAGTTACACCTTTTTCGCTTATGGATGGAAACTATTCAGCTTTTAATCGGTTCCACCAGTATCTTTCTTGCCAGCCCGCGCCCAAGGACGTACCGTTTGTAATCTACAGCAACAACAAGTTGTCCTTTACTGAGGTTGGTAACAACATCTATCTTGTCTCCGACTCTCAAACCCATTGTTGATAAACGCATGCGCGCCTTGGCGCCTCCTGTAAAATCCTTGATTTCAAGCCGCTCACCCTGTTTAGCACTGACAAGCGGCATAAGTTGTATACGTTCTTTAAGGCATGCGGAACAGATACCGTAAATTTCCATCTTATGCTGAAGCATGTGAAAATTATAAGCCGCAGCGATCTGAACCTGCAAGTTTTCAAGCTGTTCGTCATCGAACTCCAAAATATTCTTACATTTTGTACAGATCATATGATCATGATGCTGACCTAAATGCCTGTGTTCATAGCGCACGTCACCATTGTCAAACCTATTTTTACGAGCAAAACCAAAACGGCACATCAATTTTATTGTGTCCCTGACAAAGCCGGGCTCATACTGATATCCGTTTTCATCAAGAAGCTGAATAAGTTCGCCGACGGTAACGTGATGTTCGGTTTGAAGGAAAACTCCAAGAATTTTGAATCTATCTTCGAAATTATCAATATCTTCTTGCTTATAAAGCTTTTTAAACTGCTGCTTTTCCAGGTCATGAATTGGTTTCATATGGTTTCCTCGTTGAAAACGATTTTCAACATTAATGCTGGATCAGGCCATTGTCAATAAGCTGGAAATACTATTCCGGCTTCATGGTCCAAGACATAGAATGCAAGAGATAGCGTTCAATCAAGTGCATCATGCATCGAGACCTTTGCAAAACGCCCCCTTTTGCCCAATTTCTGTGTCAGGCTCAACATTTTGCACGAAGTGAAGCTTTAGCTTTATCCTCAAAATACTCAATGTATTCCCGCGGTTAAAATTTTCGCCTTCCTTGAACCCCGGTTAAATTTTAAAAGATTTAACTGGGCAGGCAAAATTGAGCATTTTTCAAAGGTCTCGCATCATGAATCACGTATTGTACAAAAATGAAGGAAAAGGCGTTTACCGGGTTGGTCCTGGTATTTCGTAGGTAGTGCATGTGCCGCTTCCGCAGGTCCTGGTCTGGGCTTTCGTTCCCGGACTTTTCCCGGAACCATTGCCCATACTGTAGCTGGTGGTGCTTAGAACACGTTCAAGTTCTTTACTGCTGCATTCAGGGCACCTAAGTTCAATTTCGTCATCTTTATTCATAACGAGCAACTCAATAAATTTCTGGCATTTTAAGCATTTGAATTCATATATCGGCATAATGACGCTCCTTTAAAAAACAACTTTTCTAAAAACAACGATTATATCTATTGCCTCAATTGAGCGAAAAATTCAATTGATAAACGCCGGTAATCTGTAAAAATTCAAACTCGTCTAACTTCTGTTATCCAGCGCCCAGCATCTCATGTGCATGATCAAGAGTAGCCCGGGTAATCTTTTCGCCACCCAGCATCCTGGCGATTTCTTTGATGCGTTCTGTTTCGCTTAAAAGGCGGATGGAGGTTTTGGTTCTACCATCTGAAACATGCTTTGAGATACTGAAATGATGGTCGCCGAATTTTGCGATTTGGGGCAGATGGGTGATGCAGATGATCTGGTGATAACGCCCAAGGGAAGAGAGTTTTTTGCCTACAACCTCAGCCACACTTCCTCCGATTCCGGCGTCAACTTCATCAAAAACAATGGTCTCAACCGCATCTGTCTTGGCCAATATGGCCTTTAAGGCAAGTACAACCCTTGAAAGTTCCCCACCTGAGACAATATTGGAAAGCGGTTTTAGCGGTTCTCCCACATTTGGAGCAATAAGGAAGGTTGTGCGGTCGATTCCGGTTTCATTAATGGCGTTTCCCTCTGTTGTAAGATATGGATCGTTATTTTTATCCGCAGGTATTGTTTTAAATGATACCTTAAACTCTGTTTGCGACATTTTAAGTGTGGCAAGTTCTTTTTTTACTTTTTCGGCAAAGATTTTGGCGGTCTGTTTCCTTTTTCTGGAAAGCTTCATGGCCAGATTGACTAATTTACCGTGCAGGCCGGAAAGCCTTTCCTGGATGTCAGCGATATTTTCGGATATATTTTCGATTCCCGAAAGCTCTTTGTCGATGGACTCAAAGTGGGAAAGCACAGCCTCAAGCGATCCTCCGTATTTACGCTTGAGCTTGACGAGGGTGTCAATGCGCGCCTCAACCGTTTCGAGACGGTTTTCATCGATTTCTATTTTTTTCAGATAAGTTCTCAGCTCTTCAGCAATATCCTCAAGATGAAAGGTGGCTTTGGCTATGCTTTCTGCCTTTGAGGAGAGTTCGGGGTCTATCTGGGAAGCCTTGTCAAGATCCTTTTTCACCGCTGCAAGGCGTTCAATAACTGCGCCCTGGGCACTGTAAAGCTCATCAATACTGCCGTGGACCGCCTGAAAAAGTGCTTCTCCATTTTTCAAGCGAATCCGTTCCTGTTCAAGGTCGACGTCTTCTCCTATAATTATGGATGCTTCCATGATCTCTTTTTGCTGGAATTCAAGCAACTGAACGTGTTCAGCCTGACGATCTTTTAATGCCTTCAGGTCATTAAGATTCTGAATCAAAGGGAGGATTTCGTGAAAACACCTGTAAACTTCTTCACGCAGGGGCATCAAACCTCCAAACTGATCAAGTATCATCAGGTGCTGTTCTTCTTTTAATAGTCCCTGGTGAGCATGCTGTCCTGAGATGCTGGCCAGATTTTCGGTTATCGAATTCAGCAGTTGAATGGTGGCAAGCCGTCCGTTAATGTAAATCCGGTGTCTGTCACTGCGGGAAATAATCCTTCTTGTCAACAGTCCTTCTTCAGGATCATATCCGTTTTCTTCCATGATTGCGGCAATTCTGCTGGCGGGTGTAATCTGAAACAACGCTTCGAGTTCGGCAGTTTCGCATCCGGTACGGATAAGGCTGGCGGTTGCTCGGCTGCCAAGTAGAAGATTGACCGCATTGATGATGATAGACTTGCCGGCGCCGGTTTCCCCGCTCAAAATGGTTAGTCCGTCTGAAAATGATATCTGAAGGTCGTCGATTATGGCAAAGTTTTTAATGGAGATTTCTTGAAGCATAAAAGTAATGTGTTAAAGGTGTTAATTGGAAACAGACGAGTTTAATGTGGATTAAAAAATATAGTTGCTAACCTGGATTTCTCCAAATGATTTTATTGCACATCATTTGGCGTTTGTAAAGATTCTTGTTCCTTCGTTTTTTACATATTTGACCGGTCTGCTCCCCGCCGCGAAGCACTGCCGCAAGGCAGAACCCCCGCCTTTTAAGGCGGGGAGCTTCACACAAACCCCAAATTCCTTGACAGATCATATAAGGTAAGGTTAATTTTTAAAAAGAACCAACCCTTCTATAAGCAGGTTTAAAACCAATTTCTCGCTTTGGGTTTACCATTTTTGAAAAAAACAAAAAATTAAAGCGAAAACGTGTGAATTTCAATATGAGGTAAGTATGCCGCGAGAAACCGTTTCCCTCGCCATTCTGTTTGCCGACATTGCCCGAAGTACCCGGTTTTACGAAATTCTGGGAGATAAAAGTGCTCAAAGGCTTATGGCAGCGTGCCTTTCCCGGCTTTCAGATGTGGCTTGTCAGCGTCAAGGCTCGGTAATCAAGACCATCGGTGACGAGGTGATGTGCACCTTCCCGGATGCCGACCACGCGGTAAATGCCGCCAAAACCATGCAAGAGGCCATTGAAAAAATGCCTGATATCGATAATACCGAGTTGGGTACCCCAAACATATATATCGGAATTCATACCGGCCCGGTTATAATGGAGGACAACGATATCTTCGGAGATGCGGTCATTCTGGCTGCCCGTATGGTGGCATTAGCAAAACCTCGGCAGATTCTCATCACCGAACAGACAGTCAAAGCACTGACACCGGAATACAAAGCATTTGTACGGTACGTAGATAAAGAAACCATAAAGGGCAAAAGCGGCAAGCTCAAAATCTATGAGTATATATGGGAACAGGATGATGTAACCGTAATCCTTGGCCGTTCCTCAACCCCATTAGTATTACAATCCTGCTTGGAACTAAGATGTGGCAATTTAATAATAAAGGTCGATCATCTTCAGCCCAGTATTACAATGGGCCGTCAAAGCCACAACGATCTGGTACTGGATTATGAACGTATTTCCAGGTCTCACGCCCGCATCGAGTGCAGCCGTGAAAAATTTGTATTGATTGAC
>JAUVVL010000346.1 GCA_030604635.1 Desulfobacteraceae bacterium | reverse complement strand
CTCCAACCGGCTTTCATGAAACATTCAAATCGGTTTACAGCACTGTGGAACAAACTGTTAAGGGTTTAGAAGAAACACCTGAACAAGATGACGAACAAACAACTTAGCCCAAATTCTTCATGAAATATTCGGGCTAGTGGGCTTCAGCCCAACTACTCCCCAATACCACATTCACCTTCAGGGGCACCTTGAGTTCCCAGATCCCTTCCATGATCTCTTTGACAAGATTTTTCACGGTTTCAAGCTCTTCCGGCGGGACTTCGAAAACGATTTCATCATGCACCGAGAGGAGCATTGCGGCTCTTAGACCCCTTTCCCTAAATGCGGCATCCACATTAATCATGGCCAGCTTTATGAGGTCCGCGGCTGTTCCCTGAATCGGAGTGTTGATTGCTGTACGCTCAGCAAATTCGCGTACGTTTTTATTGGAGCTGTTGATATCCGGCAGAAGGCGGATACGGCCAAGAATGGTGCTTGTTCTTTTTGTTTTTCTTGCATCTCTTATGGTCTGGTCCATAAACTGTTTAACACCTTTATACCTTGCGAAATAGTTGTCTATATATGTTTTTGCCATCTTTTGGCTTATGCCGAGTTCTTTGGAAAGGCCATAAGGGCTCATGCCATATACGATACCGAAATTTATTACCTTGGCCTGCCGTCTCAGCTCGGAAGTAACAAACGACGGGAAGACCTGAAACACTTCGTTTGCGGTGCGGGTGTGGATATCCTCATCATTCCTGAAAGCCTTTATCAGGATTTCATCATCAGCATAATGGGCCAGGATGCGGAGTTCTATCTGGGAATAATCGGCTGAAACCATGGCCCATCCTTTCCTGGGAACAAATGCTCTGCGAATTTCCATACCCTCATCAGTCCGAACCGGAATATTCTGAAGATTCGGATCAGAACTGCTGAGACGACCGGTGGCCGTGACCGTCTGATTGTATGACGTATGGATCCGTCCTGTTTCCGGATGAACAAGATCCAACAAAGCATCCGTATATGTTGATTTCAGTTTGGCCAGGGTTCTATGCCTTAAAATAAGTTCAGGAAGTTCATGCTGATCTGCAAGAGTTGTCAAAACATCTACATCTGTGGAATATCCCGTCTTTTTTTTGGTCTTTTTCTGAACCGGAAGCTTGAGTTTCTCAAATAGTATAATCCCGATCTGCTGAGACGACCTTATGTTAAACTCTTCTCCTGCAACTGCATATATCCTGCTTTCAAGTCCATCAAGCTGGTGTTCAAACGATTTTGAAAGATCCCTAAGCTTTTCCTTGTCAACACATACTCCTGTCATTTCCATTTTCATCAAAACCGGCACAAGGGGCATCTCGACTTTTTTCAGCAGTTCCACAAGAACTGCTTCTTCAAGCATCGGCATCAGAACATTGTAGGCCATAAGGGTAATATCGGCATCCTCGCAAGCATAGGGCACGG
Source organism: Desulfobacteraceae bacterium (assembly GCA_030604635.1). Taxonomy (GTDB): domain Bacteria; phylum Desulfobacterota; class Desulfobacteria; order Desulfobacterales; family UBA11574; genus JAUVVL01. Next base: position 1,612 of record JAUVVL010000346.1, on the reverse strand, counting down.
CCTTTTCCAGGGAAACCTCGGCAAAGCTCATATCCTTTTTGCCTTTACCCATAATGTCCTGGTAAGTAATCGTTTTGTGATCCAAAAAATCGAGCGCGATCTGGTCCAGACTGTGGGCACGTTTTGAAGGGTTAATTAGATAGGATGCCAGCATGGTATCAAAATTGACACCAGCAAGATTTATTCCGTAACGCTTAAGAACCATCCAGTCGTATTTTATATTCTGGCCGATCTTTTTAATGCCCGGATTTTCCAGCACAGGTTTCAGCAAATTTAATACGGTTTTAAGCTCAAGCTGTGCGGGTGCATCGGGATCATCATGGGCGCAGGGGATGTAAAAGGCCTCATCCGGTTCTATGGAAAATGACAAACCCACAAGCTCGGCCTGCATGGGATCTTTCGAGGTGGTCTCGGTATCAACGGCAAACATTTCAGACGATTCAAGTCGCGCAACCAGATCAGAAAGCGCATCCATATCAAATATCGGCTGGTATTTCTTTTTGGAAAGATCGGTCTTTTTAGGAAAGTCCTGCTGCAATTGTCTGAATTCCAGCTTTTTAAAAAGGGTGGCGAGCCTGTCGTTGTCCGGCGCCTTGAACTTAAAGTTTTCAGGGTTAAACGATACCGGCACCCTGGTGTTTATTTTAGCCAGTTCTCTGCTCAATATGGCCTGTTCCTTGTATTGGACAAGAACTTGATGCTGCTTTTTCTTTGTAATCGTATCAACCTGTTCATAGAGCCGTTCCATACTTCCGAAGGTCTTAATTAATGAGAGTGCTGTTTTTTGACCGATACCGGGTACGCCGGGAATATTATCCGATGTATCGCCGGCCAGACCCATGACATCGATCATCTGGCTGGGTTCAACTCCAAAAGATTCTCTGACGGCCTTTACATCTATGGTTTTTTCCTTCATCGGGTCCCATATAATGGCCTTGTCGGTTACAAGCTGCACGAAATCCTTATCCCCGGTAACCATCACCACGGAAAACCCGGCTTCTTCAGCCCTGCGCCCGAAAGTGCCGATAAGATCATCAGCCTCAAAACCCGGCATTTCCATGACCAATATATTGAACCCTTTGGTTATTTCCTTTATGTACGGGATCTGAACCGACAAATCTTCCGGCTGGGGGGGACGATTAGCCTTGTAGTCTTGGTAGATTTCATGCCTGAAGGTCGGCCCCTTGGCATCAAAAAACATAGCCACATGCTCTGGAGCCCGATCCTCAATGAGCTTTATCAGCATGCGGGTAAATCCGAAAGCTGCATTTGTTGGAAGACCCTCTGAATTGGTCAGCCCCCGGATTGCGTGATAGGCACGGTAAATATATGCAGTTCCGTCTATCAGATATAATGTTCTATCTTTTTTCATGAAAAATACGCGTTAAGGCCTCATAGTGTGTCATGATCGAATCGAGACCTTTGCAAAACACCCCCTTTTGCCCAATTTCTGTGCCTGCCCCGTGAAATGCGAAGCTTATTTCGCTGGGGTCAGGCTCAACATTTTGCACGAAGTGAAGCTTTAGCTTTATCCTCAAAATACTCAATGTATTCGTGCCTGCCCCGTAGGTCCGGAAGATCGTACGGGGTGGTTAAAATTTTCGCCTTCCTT
>JAUVVL010000093.1 GCA_030604635.1 Desulfobacteraceae bacterium | reverse complement strand
GGGCGGTGAAGATTTTAGCTGCCGAGGGCAAGGCCAAAACGTTCGAAATCAGCGGACGCTTCTGGATTGACGTGGATGACCCGGCAGCTTTCAGGCGTGCAGAGAACTCCATTTTGGCCAATTTAAAGGACAAACCCAACGATGGTCCGGTGTCGCGTTATTTAAACCGCCCCGTATCGATTAGGATTTCCCGCCGGCTGGTTTACCATCAAATCACTCCTAATCAAATATCCCTGTTTTCATTCCTGTGTTCTGTTCTGGCTGCCGGCCTGTTTGCTCTTGATGGTTACTTTGCGCTTTTGCTGGGTGGTCTTATGGCACAGTTCGCCTCGATCGTAGACGGCTGCGACGGCGAAGTAGCCAGGCTCAAATATCAATGCAGCGCTTACGGCGGATGGTTCGATGCAGTACTTGACCGTTATGCCGACGCATTTCTTCTTTTCGGTCTCACCTGGCACGCTTATACAAATAAAATGGATAGTTTCATTCTGTTGATCGGATTTATGGCGATTATCGGCTCCTTTATGTTGAGCTATACGGCTGACAAGCACGACAGCCTCATGCGCGACCGGATCATTCATGGCAAGGGATTGCGCATGGGCCGCGATATACGTGTCTTTCTGATATTCCTCGGCGCCGTATTCAACCAGGCTTATTTGACACTGGTTGTGATTGCCGTGGTGATGAACATTGCGACCATACGCCGCCTCATTATCTGCCGGGATCATGGATAGTATCGACTGCGCCAAACAAAATATCAGAGCGATTATTTCAGGCTCCAGTGTGCCGGAAGATCCGATCCATGCGGACAATACCCTTGATTGGTTGTTGAAGCTTGATCCCGAGGCTGATCAGGCGTTGCAGATCGCTGCGCTTGCCCATGATATCGATCGGGCTGTTGAGGCACAGAAAGTGCGTCGCGCGGATTTTAGTGATTATAATGCATTCAAGGCCGCTCATGCACATAACGGCGCCAGGATTTTGAGGGCAATCCTGAACAAGTGTGGTATAGCCAAATCTGTTTCGGACGAGGCCTGCCGTTTGGTAATACTTCATGAGGTTGGTGGTGATCCCCGTTCCGATCTGCTCAAGAATGCAGACAGTATATCTTATTTTGAAGTTAATTTGCCCTTGTACTACCAGCGCGAGGGCCGGGAGGAGACCATACGTCGCTGCAACTGGGGCTATCAGCGTCTATCGGCACGGATGAAAGAGGTCGTTAAAACCATAACGCATGAAGATGAGTCAATAACACATCTGCTCAAGGAAGTAATTTGTGAACAAAACCAACACAATTATGATGTCTCAGGATGATGCCTCAAAAGGGCACATTCTTGTAGCTGGGCATGTCACCCGCGATATTTTCGAGGACCGTCAACAACTTGGTGGTGGTGCTACATACGCCGCCCGAGCCGCCTCGGCATTCGGTTTTCGCATTTCCTTGGTTACGGCATCGCCTGCTTCCTCTCTCCTGAAGCCACTACAGGACGATACACATATAACTCTTCATCGTAAGAAGTGCCGTGAATTCACGACCTTCATCTTGAATCACAGCGGCGGTCGAAGGGAATTGTCCCTGGTTAGCCGGGCGCCGGACTTAACGCCCGAGGATATTCCTGAAGCTGCGCGCAAGATACCCTTGGCATATATCGCACCTGTCATTGGAGAATGCGGGCGAGCCATCATCGATAGCCTTGACAGCATGAAAATCGTCATAGGCGCACAAGGTTGGTTGCGCCAAGTCAATGATCGCGGAGTAATCGTTCCGCACCTGTTGCCAGAGGCTAATATACTGCCAGACGTCCATGTTATTGTATTTTCTGAGCAAGACTTTCCCAATGCTGAATCGATAGCCAGCCGATTTTCCCGCAGCGCCGAAGTCGTGGCACTCACCCGTGGCGCTAAAGGGGTAACTCTGCTGTCTGAGGGTGAGAAAATCGAGCTTCCAGCAGCACAAATTCGCAAAGAGATAGACTCCACAGGGGCAGGTGACGTATTTGGAGTTATTTTTGGTATTGAGTTACATGCAGGAAAAGATATTGTCGATGCAGCGCGCATTGCCATGTGGGCCGCTGCCAGGGTCGTCGAAGGCTCTGGTATGGGGAATTTGTCGCAGGCTCTCGCCAGTCAGTACCGCACTTATTGAAATATCATATAATGAGACCTTTGCAAAAGGGGGCGTTTTGCAAAGGTCTCTAATACCCTGTCGACAGTCTGTATATACAGGTTGCTGTTGACAGTGTCTGAAATTATAATTAAAATATTATTTTTTTAAATAAAAATAAACCGTATTAATTTAGCTTTTTGAAAAACGTGTTCCACAAGCATTCAGGTGATCCGGTTTTAAAGTGGGTCACCGTTTGACACGGTTTAAAACCGGATCACCTGAATGCGATAATGTTTTCAAAGGGCTAAAATGTTACAATAAACCTAAATCCTGCAAGCGTCGAGTTTGAACGCTATATATATTTATAATTCAAACTCCTTCAAGATTGTTTATGCAGGTTTTAGGATAAAGGATTTTCGGAGGTCCAGCATGTACTCAAAAATACTTATTCTTCGCTTTCCAAAAACCGAGGTTGAAAAGCCGATCGTCTGTTACCTGGTGAAAGATTATAACCTTACCTTTAATATCCTCAATGCCTCCGTGCTTCCCAGGAAAGAAGGGATCATGGTGCTTGAACTTGCCGGAACCAGAAAAAACTTCCAGGAAGGGGTAAAATATCTAAGGGACCTAGGAGTGCATGTTCAGAATGCATCCCAGGAAATAAAGCGTGTTAATAAAAAATGCACGCACTGCGGAGCCTGCACGGCGGTTTGTCCAACCGGTGCGCTTTCCATTCAACGGCCTGAAATGTCAGTTGATTTTAGTCAGAAAAAATGCAGTGTATGTGAACTTTGTGTGCCTGCCTGCCCAACCCGGGCAATGGAAACTCGTCCCAAAAAGAAAGCCTTTTTTTAAATGAAGCGGTTAATAGCCATTGCATTAAGTGGTGGTATAGATTCTCTTGTGGCTGCATATCTGTTAAAGGAACAGGGACACAATGTCATTGGAATCCACTTTATTACAGGATATGAAATCCAACCCCCTGATGATGCAGGAAATCTGTCAACCCCAAAAGCGCAAGCATCGCACATAATTTCTCATATTGCGAACCAGCTGGATATCGAAGTTAAATTAATAGATTGCAGCATTGAATTTAAGAAAGAGGTGGTCGATTATTTTGTTAAAACTTACCAGACCGGCCAGACCCCCAATCCATGCATTGTATGCAATCCTATGATTAAATTCGGAGCTGTTCTATCATTTGCCCGCAAACTGGGTGCAGACTCACTTGCAACAGGTCATTATGCCCGAATAACCAAGGACGGCAAAAACAGGTTTCATCTTTTTAAAGGTGTTGATCCTAAAAAGGACCAGTCTTATTTTCTGGCCTTCACGACCCAACAACATCTGTCCAGCGCCTGTTTTCCCCTTGGAAGTATGACAAAATCTGAAGTTATAAAACTGGCGAACGAAAAGGGTCTTGATCCCATTAAAAAGAGAGAAAGCAATGATGTATGCTTTATCAGGGACAAAACCTATGGAGAATTTCTTGCCCTGCAAAGGGGATTTGATTCAAAACCCGGTCTGATAGAAGATGTCAACGGTAACATACTGGGGAAGCACAACGGTCTGCATCTTTTTACAATAGGGCAGCGTCGCGGTATCAATTGCCCTGCTTCCGAGCCCTATTATGTTGTAAGTATGGACACCGAGCAAAATCGCCTGAAGGTCGGCTTTAAAAAAGATCTTTTCTCTTCAGAATGCAGAATCATAAATATCAACTGGATTAATCAAAAACCGAACTCACCGATTAATGTTCATACGCGTGTCAGATACCGTCACAAGGCGGCGGCATCCAAGCTTTTTCCCTCCAACGGGGAGACTGCAATAGTTCGGTTCGAAAAACCGCAATCGGCTATTACGCCCGGGCAGTGCGCGGTATTTTATCGAGATGACGAAGTTCTTGGAGGGGGATGGATTTCTCCGAATTAAGATGAAAAAGCAAACAGAAAATATAATCCGGCGTCCAGTATCCAGTTTTACCATCACTACATTGGGCTGCAAAGTGAATCAATACGAATCGGATGCCATCGCCCAGCACTTGAAAGATTCGGGATGTGTTCCAGTTCACCCTGAAGAAAGTGCAGACCTGTGCATTATCAATACCTGCACGGTCACACAGAAAGCATCCATGCAGTCCAGACAGGCTGCACGGCAGGCGATACGATCCAACCCCGGAGCACGTATTATTGTTACAGGCTGTTATGCCCAGACCGAACCCGATGAAATCAAGAAAATAAAAGGTGTTCACCACATCATTGGTCATGCTGATAAACATAAAATCCCCGAGATGATCATGTCTGTAAATAATAAATATCCCCCCTTCCCTGCCTTGATCCGCCGCAACATCTTCCTTGAGCACGATTTCAAGCAGATACCCGCAACTGTCCTTGGAAACAGAACGCGGCAATTTTTAAAGATTCAGGACGGCTGTGACACATTTTGTACATACTGCATAGTCCCTTACGCACGGGGACGCAGCCGCAGCATGTCCCTTGAAAACGTATTGGAAAACATCAAACAACTCAAACAAGCCGGATGCCACGAAGTCGTCCTTACAGGTGTGCATCTCGGCGCCTACGGACTTGATTTTTCTCCGCAAACCAGCTTAACAGAGCTGTTAAACCGCATCCATGAATCAACGGCCATTGATCGTGTGAGATTAAGCTCTACAGAACCACTTGAACTCACTGAAGATATCATAAAGCTCGTTGCAGAAACGGGCAGCTTTTGTCATCATTTTCACATTCCTTTGCAAAGCGGAGACGATCTTATTTTAAAAAATATGCACCGGCCGTATACAAGCTCGTTTTTCAGGGATCTGATTATTAAAATTAATGAATTGATTCCTGATGCTGCAATTGGTGTAGATACCATGATCGGGTTCCCTGGTGAGAGCGAAAAGGCTTTTGAAAATACATACTCATTAATCGAAGAATTGCCCGTCACTTATCTTCATGTTTTTCCGTTTTCATCCCGCAGCGGAACACGCGCAAGCGGATATCCGCAAAAAGTCCCATCAGAAATAATAAAGACACGATGCCAGAAAATGCGCGGGCTCGGAAACATTAAAAAAAGAAATTTTTACAAAAAATTTATAGGAAAAAAGGTTGAAGTCCTTATTGAGGGCAAAAGAGACGGACTTACAGGTTATTTGAAGGGAATAACATCAAACTATATACCTGTTCATGTAAAAGAAGACAATGATCTCGAAAATACCATGGTTCAAGTTAGAATTGACATGCTTGATAGCGACAATAACGTTTTCGGCACTGTCTGTTGATGTAACCATCTTTTAACGCGGCAAAAAGGTTTCTTATTAACTAAATCGTAGCATTTTAGCCCTTTGAAAACATTATCGCATTCAGGTGACCCGGTTTTAAACCGTGTCAAACGGTGACCCACTTTAAAACCGGGTCACCTGAATGCTTGTGGAACACGTTTTTCAAAAAGCTAAATTAATACACTATATCAAGTTATGGAGGATATTATGTCTTTTAAAAAAAACGATTACAAAGAAGATGAAGAACGTATTACAGCGGTCTTTGAGACCAATCTCGGAACTTTTGAAGTCGAACTCTATGCCAAAGAGTGCCCCGAGACAGTGTGGAATTTTATCAACCTGGCCGAAGGAAGGCAGGAAACAGCAACGCAGGGAAATTTTTACGATGGCTTGTCCTTTCACCGGGTCATTGGCGGCTTTATGATCCAAGGTGGCTGCCCGCTGGGAACAGGAACCGGCGGACCTGGTTATCAGTTCAAAGACGAATTCGATCCTTCCTTAAGGCATGATAGTGAAGGCATCCTTTCAATGGCCAACGCCGGGTCGGCAACTAATGGAAGTCAATTTTTTGTAACACTCGCTCCGACACCACACCTTGATAACAGGCACTCGGTTTTTGGAAAAGTGGTGAGAGGAATGGATGTGGTCAGAAAAATCGGTTCTGTAAAAACAGGTCCCATGGACAACCCTTTGGATCCTGTGGAGATGAATAAGGTTTTAATTCGAAGATAATAGCCGTTTTTAAAATAATCTCTCATTTAGATAATAAGTTGTGTATTTAGAATGTTTTACAATTTTTAGTACTTCTTTTATAGAATCAATTCCGCACTTTGACAGTTTCAAAGTTTCAAGCTGGAATATCTGGGCGGCAAAAAAAGCATCAGCCAGGGCATTGTGACGATAGTGATCTTTAATACCATATTTGGTCATCATGCCCTCGATGGTCAGGTCAATTTCCATGTTTCCACTTTTTTCTTCCAGCCACTTCTCAATTAAAACGATATCTATGATATCTTTTTTTAATTTAATTCCTGTTTTCTTAAAATATTTACTGAGAAACATATAATCAAACTCGACCGAATGACCGACGATGATGCCTTCTAAAGTGTTCAGGATTTTATCCGCCACATCTTTAAACGTTGGTGCCTTATCCAGATCATTTTTGCTTATACCGTGATATTTCATTGCTTCAATTTTATATTTTTCAGGCTTGATCAGAGTATAAAAGGCATTATTGACCAAAAGTCTCAATTCCTGAACCGGTACACAGGCATAGGCAATAATTTCATCCTCTTTAATATTAAGTCCTGTAGTCTCCAGATCAATAACACAGAATTTGGCGTCCTTTAAATGCATCCCAACAATCTCCGATTAAATCTCACTAACCCGGATTTCTCACGAGCCAGAGCGGTTTATTTTTCCATTCTGTTTGATGTTCTTCATGAGAAATTCGGGCTAACGATAAGTGTGCAAATGTGACAATACTCTTTTAACATTATATTTGTTCATCAAAAACTTTTGAAATGAAGAAACGATTTTAAAGGCTTCTTTTAATATAAGCAAATCCGCTCTACGAAGTTCCTTAACACTAACCAAGTTATCTTCAGCCGACTGATTCAACACCGCACTTGATTGATGTCTAAGCCTTAAGTCCTGAAAAAACCCGTATGATTCAAGGAGATCATGGCACATTTCATTGCTGATCACCCCTGTGGAACTCAACATCTCCAGTCTTTCTTTTGTATTCGTAATTTCAAGCAGGCCATTATCTATGGCCAACACCCTGACACCGTTAACAATGGGATAAATTCCGTATGTTTTTAAATCGACTCCCTTATAAAGACCTCTGATTCCTAATATTCCAAGGGGGGGCTCAATATGAATGGCATCATAAGCCAAGGCGCTGATGGCCTGATCTGTCACACTTTTTCTGATGGATTCGATAAGTTCCTTGTATATGAGCTCATCACCGTAAACAGGACGCATATCCAAGAAAATGGAAAGATATCTGGCATTATCGGGGACTGGATTGTTGAACCATTTTTTAAAATCATTTTTCCAGGCAGGCAGGTCTTGATTCCATTTTTTATTAGACGCCATATAATTACCAGGACATTCTGGAATGCCTACTTTTACCAAAGTCTTATTAACTTCATCTGCAAATGCCAATAAACGCTTGCGCCCGTAAACCAGGGCATTATCTTGATCCGTTGCGATAACTTGCTCTTTCCTGCCCAAACTTCCCATATGAATCCAAACAAAATTGTTCAATGAAAATTCTTTTTCAATAATTTCAATAACCTTTACGATGATTGCATCATTAATCATGCAGAGCATTCTGGTTAGATCGAAAAAACTCGATCCTGAAATGGCTATTTTGGCAACGGAGACTTTGACGTTGTTGAAAATAGTTTGCAGTTCCTCGACTGATGCCGCCTTAACAATTTTCCTGAAAAGCGTAAAAATTGAAGAAGACGGTTCAAGCTGAATGCGTATATCTTTCCTGGTAATAACACCAAAAATTTTATCTTCTTTGGTTATAACCAGATGATCAAAACCATGATCAATCATTTTGGTGAAGGCTTCGAAAATTGTTGTCTTGGTGTTTATGGTCTTAACAGGAGACGACATAAATTTGGAGACTGGATTTAATTTACTCCCTCGAATGACAACCATTCTCAGATCTTTATCAGTAAATATACCCACCGGTCTCATTTCGTCGTCCACCACAACGATTGAGCTTATTGCATTCTTATGCATTTCGATTGTGGCAGCTTCAATGCTTGTATCAGGACTGCAGACTACAGGCTTTTTGTAAATTATTTTTTCAATATCTAAAACAAAGGTTGCCTCCTCAAAAAGCTTTTTTTCAGATGCTATTTTTTTAAAGGAACGGAATCTTCTATTGATAAATGTGCTGAAAAAATATGAAAATTTTGTATTTTTATTAAAAACCTCCTTGAAGTTCTCTGAGTAAATCAAATAGCTAACGGTATCTTCAAGAGCCCTGGCATTCAAAAGATAAGGGAAGTCGTGTATTGATATGATACCGAATATTTCACCCTTTGAGATGTAATCAACAGCGATTCCATTATCAAAGAGCCCGACAAGTCCGGAGTGCAATATATAAACGTATTTGCGAGCATCCCCCTTTTTAAATATGATACTATTCTTTTGAAATAATTTTACTTCAAGACCTGATATTAATATGTTCAGTTCATGTTCCGATAAAAAAGAAAAGGGTTTGATCTTTTTGATAAATTCTTTTGGCGGAATCATATCCTTTATTTAATACCTTTTTCTCTTTTTATCACTTCATAGGTCTTCTTGTGAGACCTTTGAAAAACGCCCCTTTTGCCTGGTCACCCAATCCCGAATTTTTCGTGCTTCTTCATGATAAGAACTTTTTGATCTTTTTCTTTTACGTGGCTTTTTCTTCTTAAGGTCGTCCTCGCCATAATAGTAGCAGTAATACCGATAATAGTAGCTGTCCCTGCCCAGATCGACACCGTTTAATACCGCGCCAAGCATGTGCGCACCGACGGACTGAAGCTGGCCCAGGCCGTTCTTGACAATATCTTTGGCGGAATCATTAGCCCGGATTACAAGGACAACGCCATCGACGGATTTTGCCAGCACCACCGCATCGGTTACTGCGGTAATGGGCGGTGTATCAATAATAATGCGGGTAAAGTCCTGTCTCAGCACTTCTATCAGCTCATTCATGCGCCTTGACCCCAGGATTTCGGAAGGGTTTGGCGGGATCGGCCCTGACGGAATAATATAAAGATTGGATATCCGGGTGCGACAAACCGCATCTTTAATATCCTTTTTCTCCACCAGCAGGTTGGTAATACCCTGGTCACGGGTAATCCCGAACATATTATGCATTCTGGGCCGCCGAAGGTCGCAATCGAGGATAACGACCTTGCTCCCTGACTGTGCCATGGTGATCGCCAAATTGGCCGCTGTAATGGTCTTGCCTTCCAGGGGGCCGGCACTGGCAACCATAATCGCCTGGGGCTCTGATTCGGCCGAAGAAAACAGGATGCCGGTCCGTATTCCACGGTAGGATTCACTGGCTGTTGATTTAGGCGAATGCACCGTCACTAATTCCTTATGGACTTCCTTGTCCGGGTTTCCATCCATGGCAAAGACCGGTACAGGACCTAAATACGGAATATTGAGATACCGTTTGATATCCTCGGGAATCTTGATGGTATTGTCCATAAACTCTAAAAAGAATGCCATGCCTGTGCCCAGTGACAGACCCACGATCAAGGCCAGAAGGATATTCAACTTCTTTCTGGGCTTGACCGGTTTCTGGGGCACTTCGGCCCTGTCCACAATCCGTATGTTTCCGGTCCGCATGTCCTCGGTCAGTGTGGTCTCCTTAAAACGCTTGATCAACAGTTCATACATTTCCCTGGCGCTTTCGGCCTCACGCCGCAGAACGCCGTACTCAATGGCCTTTTGATTAAGATCCAGCGATTCCTGCTTCTGTCTGGCAAGAGCCTCTTTCAGTGACTCTTCCCTGGCCAGGCTTACCTTGTATTCGTTTTTCAATGAGTTGATCACCCGGTTTATCTCCTGGCTCTTGCGTTGTTTAAGGGTCTTCAACTCCGACTGAACCGCAATCATCTGGGGATGTTTGGAACCGTATTTCTTAGAAAGTTCGGACATGCGCTTATAAAGTTCCACTTCCATGGTCTTGATCTGTATGATCAGTTGGTTGTTGAGCACATCCGGTACCGAGTCGAGCATGTCCGGCGTTCCCTCCAGAGCTTTTGCCTGCCTGTAACGCGTCTCAGCCTCAACCCGTTTCGATTCCGCTTCCACAACATTGGTATTGAGCTGGGCCAGTTTCTGGGCCGTGATATTTTCCACATCGCTGGTAAAATCAGTCACAATATTGTGTTTTTCCTTGTACTTAAGAAGTGCCTCCTCGGCCTTTCCGACCTTCTCACGTTCCTGTTCGATGCGGTTGTACAGCCATTTGACCGCATCCTGGACAGCATCGAGCTTGGTCTCCAGGTTCTGATCGATATAAGACTTTGCCAGGGTGTGGACAATCCTGGCTGCCAGCACCGGGTCTTTAGCCTGGAATTTTAAGTCGAGAAGACGGCTGTTTCGGATAGGCTCAACACTTATCCTGCCAATAAAAGCCGACACCAGATTGTAATCGATATCAAAATCCTCTAATTGCCCCGTATCGTTGTCGGTCTTTAACAGCGAAACCACGGCATCCTTTTTTGATTTAAAGGTCTCTTTAATAGAAGCGATTAGGTTGGATATCAAATCATCTTTGGGTTTAGGGAAAAACTCCTCGCTCTTATCCAGGTTTAAACGCCGGATAACCTCTCGGGCAATGGTGCGGCTCTCGATAATCTTGTACTGGGTCTGATAGTAGTCTGTACCCGAAGCATCAATGGCCATAACCTCCTGGATGGAGACCACGTTGGGATTCTCCTTTTCGATGATCAGGCGCGTGGTGGCCTCATAGATGGGTGTGGCTGTAAAGGTATGGATAGTAACGGTGATTGCAATCACCGCAAATATGGTTATAATCGTCCACCTTCGTTTTAGGATCACGCGCAGGTAATCTCGAAAATCTATCTGTTCATTCTGATTTTCGTCCATTATGTCCGTCCATTGGCGGTTGTCATTTACTGAAATTAAAAGAAGCTTTCCGGCACCACGATGATATCGTTGGGCCGGATGAGAACATCCTGAATTTTCTTCCCGGCATTGGTTATGGCATCCACCTTGACCTTTATAATCTTTTCTACCCCGTCTTCCACGCGAATAATCCGGGTTTTATTACGAGCGGCAATAGGGGTAAATCCGCCGGCCATACCGATGGCCTCCACAAGAGTGATTTCCTTTTCCGGAAGGGGATATGATCCGGTATTTTTCACCTGGCCGATAATATAATAATTCTCTGCTGATGGAATGTAAAAGACATCTTTATCCGCCATAAATATATTGGATATCTGGTCTTTGCCTTGCAAAAGGCCCTGGAGGTCGATGTTGATGACAATCCTTCTCTCCTGGGGAATACCTGCATTTTCCGTCCGGATGATCATTGCCTTCTTTCCTGACCCGACTTCCCTGGACCGCCGGATCCCCCCGGCCTTGGAGATTGCGTCTAAAACACGTTCCTGGGCCTGGAGCGAATAGCTCCCCGGGTTATTCACTGACCCGAGGACCATAAAACGCTTGCTGTTATATCCGGTCACCATCACCGAAACATGTGCATCCAGAAGATACTGTCCTTCAGCCAGTTTACGGGATATCAATTTTTCGATCTCAGAGGTAGTAAGGTTATCCACCTTAAGCCGGCTTATCAGAGGAAACGAGATATAGCCGTCAGCCGATACCCGCACCGCCTCTCTCGAAAGATCCTCTTCTTCATAGACAACTATATTCAAGACATCATAACCCCCTACCCTGTAATCTTTAGACCTCGGGCCGGCGGACTCGGGGTACTTCTGGAAATATTCGGACACCGAAAAGTGTGGGGTTGTCTGAATGACGTCGCTAAGGGAATTAGCCATCCCTTTTTTCGCCGTGATCTTTTTGATCTGCTCAAGCCTGGCCCGATCCGCTTCCTTGAGGCTGTCGTATGCCCCCTGTTCAACGGTTATGACTTTAACAACGTTGCCGCCGGTGCCACATCCACAAATTAGAAAAGCGATAATTGATGCGATCATTATACGGGATTGGGATAAAAATTTTTTGATGGGAAAAACACTGATCTTCATATTTACACCAATATCTCCTTCTAATTAAGATGGTCTCGTAGAAAGTCAAAACTTGCTGAATTATTCAATTTTACGCATTCATAATGTCTTTAAATAATTCGCAATTCCTTAATCCATGTAAAAAGGACTTTTTACATGGGCATCATACTTTATACATGCATAATTTGAACTTTTTTTATTATGGCTTTTTACGAAGCCATCATCTTTAAATATGATATTTAACCGTAAAGCGCAATGTAAAAAAAAGGGGGGGGTCGCATACACCCCCCCATTATCAGCGAGACCTTTGCAAAACGCCCCCTTTTGCCCAATTTCTGTGTCAGGCTCAAATTTTAATCCTCAAAATACTCAATGTATTCGTGCCTGCCCCGTAGGTCCGGAAGATCGTACGGGGTGGTTAAAATTT
>JAUVVL010000069.1 GCA_030604635.1 Desulfobacteraceae bacterium | reverse complement strand
CTCCTCCGCCCCCAAAATGAATTTTGCGGAGAAATATTTGGCCGCCGCCGATGGGGAAGTCCCCCGGGGGACTTCCCCATCGGCGGATAGGTCGATCAGAGGTGACAACTATCCTGACACAGGGGGCCTCGGTTTATAGAGTTTATTGAAACCGAATGGATTCCAAAACGGTCAGAAGCATATTTCAAAGAAAGAGACTTGAAAGCACTTGCATATTTGCCAAAACTATTACCACCAAGACCTAAAAGAAAGAAAACAAAGCAATAGTCTTTAGTCACTACCTAATAATGTGACATTCCGATTTATTATTTGAATCCGAAAATTTATTTTCCTTCTGGGGTAACTTGCCCTTGAAACTGGCTTGGAGTAAAATATATTTCACCAGTAACTTTTTCAAAAATTAACTGGCATATATATATTCCTGGGTAAAGCATAATAGAATTTTTTCCAAAATTCATTAACTCAAGAGTTATAGTACCATCAAAACCCGCATGAATTGTTGGAGCTGTAAAATGGACAAGCAATCCAATTCTCGCATATGAACTCCTCCCCTCCACTCTCGCACCGTAACAAGTCTCTCCAGGTATAATTGGGAAATGAACCTTTTCTAAAGTATTAGAAAGCACAAATTTTCCCGGCTCTAAAGCAAACCCTCCTTCGGGATTGATAGGGTGGGTTACATAAGCATCTTTTAAAAAAGATGCAATCCCTCCTTTTCTTAAATCATAAGAAAATGGTTGGTCTTCTTTTGGAATTGAAACATTATTGCCCAATCTCAAATCTAATGCTGTTGTATTAAATGGACTGTCTGGACAATCAAATGAGGGTGCTTCAGGAGAGGGGTCTATGACTATATAGCCTTTTTGGATAGCTTTTAATATTTCAGAGTTACTAAGCACCATGGGCAACGTCTCTTGTGATAATATCTTTGGTAGAAACTTTTACAAACCTGTTAATACCTTCTAAAGGATCAAAAGGAATATAAATCAAACAACTTTCACTTTGGCATTCCATAATACGTACTCGAACCAAATTGTTTATTGGGTCTATATAATTTTCTGATGCAAAAAAAGAAAAAACATTTCCATCGGAACTATTACAAATAACGGCATATTCCGTTGGAAAAACTCCATCGCTTACTTTACACCTCAACCACCCTATTTCTAATCCCATAAGCACCCCCCCTTTTTCTATTTATTGTATGTTAAACATGGTAAAAGCACAACATATTGCATTAAAATATCTATTAATGCCATATAATGTACTTAAACTTTAATGTCAACAAGGCAATTTTCATGCCAAAACTTTTTTAATATAAGACAACTCTAAGCTTGATAAATATATTCAACAATTAAACTGCCGTAAAATGAGACATTCCGTTGTTTTAACCCTTCTCAAAAGCCCTCCTGCAAATACATAAAATATTCGGCATTAATATCAACTGGCTGCTTTTAGGTAAAGGCGAGACTTATATAAGCCCTCACCGGACAACCAAATTAGAAAACAAGATTGTAAAAATGGAGTCCAAAATAAAGGCCCTGGAAAAACAGGTTGCCGGATTAAAAAAGAGGGAATAAGAAAACCGGTGCAGGAATGACCGGGTTGGAAATATTGAATTATAGAACTTTATTCTTTAAGGATTCATCAAACATTAAGAGGAACACCTTGTATGGAAGCTGGAATTACGGATCATATTTGGTCAATGGAGAAATTGTTAACATGCGGATAAATTTTCTAAAACAAGCTTTCTTTCATTCATGGTTAAGTGTGGATGTTTATTAACCATATCTTTTATTTTGTTAGCAGTTGATGGTTTTAACACATCTTTATAGATGGCTGTATTTAGAGCACTCGAAGGAAAAGTAACTAATCTGCCAGTATCAAGGTATGAATCATGTTTTAAACAAGGTAGCTCAGTAGGCGTAATTAATAATTGTGCATCAAGTCGTGTTTTCCTCGGTTCAGTATTAATCCAAAAAAACCTTGCTTTTGATGGGTAAATACAGAGAGAAAATTTTGAGTGTGCTGGTATTATATAGGAACAATAAATATAATATACATGACCTGTATAAAATATCATTTTTAAATGCACAAATATTTGTTTGTTTCGTGCATTTCCTTTATAATTTCATTTTTTAAGGGATTATTTTTATCAATCAATAATTCATAATTAATTTGATTATTTTCTATGGCTAATAAAAAGCTTTCTTCTTCATGGGTCATTTTTTTTAGTTCATCAAATGACAAATCTCCAACAACACTTAAAGCTTCTTTTAAGCACTCAATATCTGTCCCTGAAAAAAAATCAACATTTGGCAACCGTTTAGGAATGAGTGTGGGGTAGGGCTTATTAACAACCTTAAAAGCTTCAATACTTTCCTGTAATTGGTCTGGTGGTAACCATTTGGCTTTTTGTTGTATTATATCTCTTATTGTTGAAGGAAAAGGTCCATAGTAACCTTTTTGGTAAACATCACCTATTATTGGACGGGCATATTTATTTAAATGATATTTTTCTGCATAAAAAATAGCCTTTCCTATATGATAAATATCTAGGTCAGGCTTTTGGTTTATCAACCAAAGGATAGTTTCAATAGCTTTGGTGTAATTAACACTATATTGTATTGCCATTATACACCTCCTTTGTTGAATAAAAGGATTCCAAAATACGTTTTTCAACGATATAATGAAGTAATTAAATATATTTGTCAACCTATCAACCATTTTTTTACGCAATTTACATACCTGTTAAAATTAAAAAGGCTTTTCGATACCCGATATTTTAATAAATTGTTTTCGGTTTTCTCCTACGGCCCGTTGACCGACACTCTGTTTCATCCCTCCCGTAATGGGATTTGTTTTCTTTCGTGACTTACGCAAACATTTCAGCCAGTGCGTTACCCTCGGTTCCCTTGCGGGTATTTATTGGCCTGAGCCATTGTCAAAGAGCAAAACTATTTCAAAGGGCTTTGCTTTAACCTTTTCCAATACCTTTTTGCTGCTGTCATTGTTTGTCATTCCTAATAGTTTCAGCCCTACCTATTTCAATTTGTCGGCTCTTCTGTGTACGGCTCCGTGTCACGTAAATCCCATGTCCGGCAAGCTGCTGTTCAAGTCTTTTTAACTGCTTGCCTAAACTGTGTGCATCATCCGGCCAGCCGTTCTTGCCTGCAAACCCATGCTGATCTGTGTTATTGAGTACCGTAAGTAGCTCGGAGACTGTCCCGCTAAACCCCCCGGTGCTTTCCACCAGGCGTATGATAGAATCCATCACAGGATCAGTGCTTTCGGCAATATTAGATAACTGTAATTTAGCCTCTGGCTTTGTTTGTGGTTCGGTTAGATTGTCAATATCAAGAGTACTCACATCTGTGAGCATTTTTTCTTGCTTGAGAGTTTCAATATTGAAACTTTTTTCTTTTTCAAGTGGCAGCCACACACTTGATACCGCTACTGCAAGGCCAATGCTTAACGGCTCTAAAACGCAAACTAAAAACAGAATGAAAAAAGAGGCGGCCTCGGTTTCGTTTATCCGAAATATCCGGGCCGTGGCAAATATAGGAGCAGAATAGGCCCTATCGTTAATACTCAGCCTTTCCAGGCTTGCCTCTTCGTTAATAACCTCTGTCAATCGTACCTGTAGGCTATCATAACCGGCATCCCTTCGCTCTCTAATACGTTTGCTCACATATGAGGCAGGCAGGCCGGATAAGGTATTGTCGATGGTTTCTATCCGGTTTCGTAAAATCTTTTCCTCTTGCTCAAGAGCGGTCAAAGAAGCATGATTTGATTCTAGGGCCCGGAAACCCTGGACATGGTTCTGAGACAGATACCCCATGATCTCACATGAAGTTATTAGAACCAAAGCCACAATAACTATGATATAAAAACACCGTGACAACCAGTGCAGGGCCTTCCATCGCCTGTGTAGGTGAATTACCGTGAGTATTTTGCCTAACTCCATACCGCAGCCCATCAGGATCACCGTGATCCCTGCACCGGAAAACACCGCTAAAAGCCCGCTGACACTAACGAAAGCACTCGTCCCAAAAACTAAAGCGAGGCAAAATGTTAAAAGAAATTTATGCATACCCTATACCTTGGTATTAGTTTAAAATTTGTCGTGCTTTGGAGTGTGCTTGGAGTAGCTTCCGAGTAGTCTTGCCGTGTATTAGTCCTTGTTTAAAACTACACGCTTGCTCTCAATGTAATCTCGAACGTCTTTTACTAAATAAAACCTGACATACGGCGATACCTTGCAAAAAGGAAATTGATGATTTCGCCGTAATCTGTCCAGAAATGTTTTTTTAAGCCCGAACAAATCGAGTAATTCCTTTTCGGTTAACACTTCGCTTAACGGATTTGTTTGCTGGTCGCTTTCCATCCTTTACCTCCGGTATTAAAAATGACTCAATTGCACTTGCTTTGCCCTGATATCCCTTGTCAGTTGCTTTGGCATGGGCTTTTTTTAGGTCGTCTTGCTCTGCACCGGCCAATAAAATAACACATAAGTCGCAAATGAAATCTGTCTCCGGTTCTGGTTTGTAATTTTTCTCTTTACCACTGCAAAATAAACATAGTTCAGTTATAATAATGGCCATGCCGCCCTGATTAATTCTTTGGCTTTCTGCCGTGCAGTATCGCTCTTAGGATCTCCGAACTTACCCTCTTTCCAAGCCGCCCTTACTGCTTCCGGCGTGTCGTATTCTTGTGCGCCAGCTATTTCACGTGAAACGGCTGTAATTTCTTCCTTTGCCGTTTGCCGCTTTCTAATAAACTCCTTTGGGAATACATTGATAGCAGCAGGTGACATCGTAGCAACCTGTGGAAACTGTGCCGATATGCTTTTCAAGTCAATTCCTGGGTCTTTTACTTGAGAAATCAACGCCTTATTTTCGGCATCTAAGTCGCCCCCCGTTTCATCAAGCGGTTCGTAAGGCTTTAAGTTGTATTTCTTCTCAAGTCGCCCCATTTCTTGGCTAATCAAGGCAATTTGCTTCAGAGTCTCACCCATGGTGGCTTTTTGGGAATCATAATCAACATCACCTTCTGTACCCATGAGGTTTTCCCGCATTTTATTATAGCTTGTGGCATGCGTTAGCCTGGCGTCCCCGAGTTCCCTGTATTTATTTCGAGCCTCAACAACCTTTTTCTCAGCGTTTATGGTGTCTTGCTTTCGTTCTAACCTCATTTTTTCTTTTTTCTCAATAGCAGCCGTCCGACGATCCTTAACGTCCTTCATTACGCTGTCAAATTGACTCTTTGAACGAGCGATTCCCCTCGATATCTTTAAATACTCATCGTTTCTTTCCTGTCTGGTAGCGTCAATTTTTAGGTTCGGTGATGTCTCCAAAAGGGCGTAAGGGTCGGCAAGCGGGTCAAACCCCGTTGCTTCCTCAACCTTGCTTCGCACAGTTACGGCAAATTCGTCTACATCGATTTCTGACAAATCCATAATGTCCGCTGTCGGAGGTCTTTCTGGGGGTCTTTGCCGTTCTGCAACATAAGTAACATCTGGCCTGTCTTTATCTTCGGGAAGATTAGAATATCGCCTTATACCTTCATCTCCAGACGGCACAACACTACCTTTTTTGGCACAAAACGCCCGTCAATCATCTCGTACTCAGGCCGTGGCCCGGGAGGAAGATTTTCTGTTTGAGGAAAAAACCTGCCTGATTCTTGCGCAAAGCCGACCTTTTCTTTTGACCATTCTGGCCTATCAGCAGGGAGTATTCTTTCTGGGTATTCTTCAAAATCTTCATCAAGTTTTGGTTTTCGAGGGTAGTAATTTCTTAAAGCCATTTTTCACTCCTTTCATATTGGTTGTTTTAGATTACCATAAAATGTCATTCTCAAATTCACTTTGCCGCTCAATTTCTCCACAGATCATCATAAGTTCATCGGCAGCGACCCGATCAGCTCCTGTGAGTTTTTTTCGTGTATCTTTCTTCAAGACTTCCTCTCGCCTTTTCGCAACCTCTTCTATGGAAGAGCCCTTATCCAGCTTGAAACCGGCAAGCAGATATCGAAGTGCCGTGAAAGCGTAAAAAGTGGGATCATCAAATTTTTCAGGCCTAATATTTATAGTATCAAATTGATAACGAAGGGTGGTTTCTTCTGGGATGTTGATTCTACCTGCCCATTGGCCAATGATATTTACGCCTTGTCTCGGATCATCTCCGTAAAAGAATAATGTTGGAACAGTTCTTATCCATTTGATATTCTCCTCATCCAGGCAATTATGTAAGTCGCGAATAAAATCTGGAACGTCACTGAATCGATACGGCTCTGTGTAGAGAGTGTTAAAGCGGTATTCTTCCTCATCAACTACCAATTTTTGAAACAGTGCTTTTGGTGAGGCTTCCACTTCTTTTATAAAAACCAACCTAGGCACATCCTCAGAATCTTCGTTTTTTAATTTGCCAAATATACAATAATAACCCGGTACGCCGGAGCCTACTGTCCTATCTGGTGCCACAATTGCGCCGCGTATGTCTGTCAGGTTCTCTGTCTTTTCTGCTTCGATAGTTTCCATAAGTTTTTCTCCTTTTAAAAGTCTGGGAATAATAAATTCGGGCTGTTTTGCCTTGCCATTGCCTCATAATTAAAAGCATGCCGGAAATGATCCGTTCCGAGCTTTACATAAACATATCTTTTTGAACCAGTCTCCTCGTCCTCCTCGAGCTTCTTTGCCACATTGTGCAAATGCTTTGCAAATTCGCGGGTGATTTCACATTCCTTGGGCAGAATTAGCGCCTGGTCCATTATCTCTTTATGGCTTGCGTCCAAGGATTCCGTCCGGTTGCAAGAAACAATCAGTTCCTTTTCGTTCCAGGCATAAGACCCTTTTTGATGTTCATTGTAATAATTCAAATAAATTTTACCTCGAAAGCGTTCAGCAAAAGCCCGCGCGTTCCGTGTTTCCGGCAAAGCATCTACCACACAACGCGAAACTTTGAAATTTCTCATCAAGCGATCAAGTTCCTCCCAATCCCGGTATACGCCCATGTGAACGATCTGGCCAGCTTGCTGCGAATGTTTCTTGCCGACGACAACGTGCAAATCCTTCCCTTGGTCAACGCCCATGTAACACGGGCCTCTATCCTCGCTGGCAATTCCGTAATCGCCGCACAGCGCCAACACTTCTTGGACGCTCAGTCTGTTCGTGGCCTCGACATAGGCAGTCCCGACCTTGAGGTTATAAAAGTCTGTCAGATTGTTCGTAGTTCGGTACTTGTGAAGAATATCGCCGGGATTAACGTAGTGACTGAATAGTTGCGAGTATTGGTACCCGCGCTTATCGGTTATTGACGGCCTTTTTGGCACCCACTGCCCATTTGAAGGATTAAGTTCGCCCTGGCATTTCAAACATACCCGGATAACCCTGCCATCTTTCCGTGTTATAAGCGTCGGGACGTCCTTGTTCGCTTCGGTTGGGAATTCGCCGACAAGATCTGTGTAGGCATTACAATGTTCGCACTTTAGCAGCCAGAAGTGCTGATCCGTCTCCTGAAATGCTTTGTCGATGCCGTAATCCGGAAGGGTTGGGTTGGACAGTTTGAGAATTTCCTTGAATTCGCTGTGGGCCATCCTTTCCATGGCCATATCAACGGCATTTTGCGGCGCCTCGTCCAGTTCATCCATTACAATAAGATCAACCGGGATTGATTTCAGCCCTACCCTTGATTTCATCCCTCGGAGGTATAAAAAGGCGTTCCATATTCGCTTGATGTTGGCTGCATCCGTATCCCTCAGCCACTTGCCAATGCTATCTGGATTGTCATCGATCAAAGGATCGATCCGGCCTTTTGAAAAGTCTGTAACATCTGACTTGGAAGGAAACAGATACAGAATACCCCTATAACCGCCGTATCTGGCCCCGTATGCCACCCTAAGCATGGCCTTTGAGGTAAGCCCCATCTGGGTAGCTTTCATCTCAACCTGGTGTGGGTGGCTGTCCTCATAAGGTTTGATCAGATACTCATGCCGGTCATAGGTGAAGGGTTTTCCATCAAGAGTGATATCCTTTACCCATTCATGAAACGGCTTGCCAGCCTCATCACCCACACCGAACCTTTGATCAATTGAACTTAACAGCTGATCGAATAGCTCGTTTTGCGTTGAGTCGATGTATGATCTCGTTTCTAACACTCGGATCCACCTCTCCTATAATCTCAAGGACTATATTCTGGAATTCTTCAGCTGCCTGCAGGCTGAATAGCGCTTGGAAGATATCCAGCTGCAACTTTAGCTGACCTCTAATTTCAGCCATGGCCTTCAGGGCCAACTCTCGCGGGTCTTTAAATTTAATCTCTTTGACACCGATCTCTTTATCTTTTCCGCTTTCATCCTCTCGATAAACGATCTTTTTTACTTGGGACTCAAGAACCCTGATTGAATCATCTTCCCCGCGAATCCAGCCCATAACCAAATCTAGGATTTCATTCGCACTATCATTGATATTTCGGAGTTGATCCATGGCATTGAGTTTTTGGTCAACTACCCGCTCAATTTTTTTGGCAGCTACAACCTTGGTCGTTTTGCCGCGGATTTCTATCAATCTTCTATTAACGGCCTGACGAGTGACGCCCAACCTCCTTGCCGCCTGAGCCTGGTTTAGTTTTTTGACGTCAATTAATTCTAAGAGCTTGCCATCATTTATGATTGAAGGTCGCATATCGTTCCCGTTTATTGACAAATTGACACTCATCAGGAGTTAAAGCACTCCTGGCAATGGATATTAAACCTTGAACATGGCTGATTTCGCTTTCAAGTTCACGTCTTATTTTCCGCTCCTTCCAGATTGAAGGTTCTGCCGGCAAGGATTCAAGCTTACTTTGTGCATCAAGTATGCGTTCCCCGAAAGCCCGGATATCGTCATGGATTTCTTTATTTGTCAGAAGTATCATAAGTATACGTATATGGTTATTTACCCGTATCCTCTACCCTCGGCCTAATAATCAGGTATTCCAGGGCTTCCACTAAGGTTTCATGCCCCCTTAAATCCCTTATCTGTTCTCTGCCTTCGTGTGTGTCCAGATTAGGTGTCCCCAGCATAGCCTTCCACTCTGTGGTAAACCGCATAATGGTTAAATGCCCGTCTGTAAACTGTTCGGCTTTTAACTCGGCCAGGTTCATTAACGTCCTTAAATCGCTTGTGGCTTTATTCTTTATCATTTTTAAGCCCTTCTTATTTCAAGGTTTTGAAATTTTGTAGTCTTTTCATGCCACCGGAGTTTAATCATACCAGTAGGTCCGTTCCGTTGTTTTGCGACATTAAGCTCAGTATGTCCCCCGAACTCCTCAACATCTTCATAAACCACCGGTCGATATAGAAAAGCCACTATATCGGCATCTTGCTCAATATTACCTGAATCTCTTAAATCTGACACCCTGGGTCTTTTGTACGGATTAGGTCGTTTTTCAAGCTCCCTGTTAAGTTGTGATAATAAGACAACAGGGATGTTTAATTCTTTCGCTGTTGCCTTCAGCCCTGCTGTAATGGAACCGATTTCACGGTCTCTTGTGGAGACTTTGTCGCCTTTAATAAGCTGTAAGTGATCCACAAAGATGAGCTTGATATTTTTTGTCTCTTTTAGCTTCCTGGCGCGTCTGCGTATCTCATTGTAATGCAATGCAGGGGAATCATCTATATAGACGGGCCAGTCATATACCATGCCTTGTATTTCACTAATTCTTTTCCAGTCGTCCTTTTCAAACTTTCCGGATCTGAACTTTTGTGAGTTTATATCGCTCTCGCCTGCAATCTGCCTGTCAAACAATTGAGTTTTTGACATCTCAAGAGAAAAATACGCAACCGGAACGCCCTGCTTTCCGACATTTCCGGCAATGTTTTGAGCTAACCCCGTTTTCCCCATGCTCGGCCTGCCGGCGATAACGATTAAATCCGCGTTCTGAAATCCGCAAGTGAGATGGTCAAGCAGATAAAAGCCTGAATTTATGCCTGTAATACCGTCCTTTCGTTTATAAATATCTTCATACCTATCACCTGCCTCCATCGAAAGGTCTCTATAACTAACCGCTGCTTCATTGCCAGTGCTGTATTCAACACCCATGATTCTTTGTTGTGCATCATCAATGACAGCTTCAATATCGGCAGGATCTTCATAACAGGCTTTTATGATAGTCTCACTTTGTTCGATCAGCCCTCTTAATAAAGCCTTGTCTCGAATTATCTTGCAATAATGCTCAATGTTTGAAGCTATCGGTGTGTTATTTGTAAGTCCGGCAATAAAAGAAGCGCCTCCAACATCGTCCAGGTGTCCTGAATCACGTAAGGCATTAACTACCATCAACGATTCAATTTTTCTTTTCTTATCCACAAGCTCCCGGATTGCGGTAAAAATTTTCTGGTGAGATGATCGGTAAAAATCTTCCGGTTTTAATAATTCAATAACCTGACCTGCACGCCCTACGAAGCATGAAGCCAGTATAGCTTCCTCGAGCTCAAGGACCTGTGGCGGTATATACTTCAGTGATAAATCAGTTTTCATACAATTCGCCTATGTTATCCATAGTGATTTCTTTTTGTTGTGGGTGCTGTGCTGTTTCATGCTCATCTGGCTTTTGATTCCTGATGATTCCCAGGAGATACTCCTCACGCTTGCCCTGGCCTGCATAATCCTTTTCAAGGTATATCTGAATACCGGCCTTGACCTGTTCAACCGGGTAACGATCCCATTTCCGTAATTGAGTAAACAAAACCGAATCTGCAATCTTGCCATTTTTCCGGGTTGATGCAAAAGCTCGAAAAACTTTATTAATAAGAATAGGATCGTATTTGTTTTTAAGAGAAAAAAAATCAGGGGATTCTTTAGTATTTAATTTATTTAATTTATTGTTATTGTGCCCCTGTTCGTTCAAGTCCCTGCCGTGGTGTCTGCCCCTGTAGTTTTTTATATCTTGGTAAGTGTCGTAATTTGTTACAATAATCTTTAGGCCAATGTATGCCCTTGTGTCTGCCGTGGTGTCTGCCCCTGTTCGTTCAAGTTCTGATTTTAAAGGCTTTGCGGCAATCATGCCTTTTTTTTGCAGCCATTCAAGAATAATTCTAATCTGTTTCATTGTAGGAAAAATATGTTTCCGATTGTAAAAATGGGTATTGGCCTTAATAATTTCATCATAGTTGGTTACAAGCTCCCCTCTCTTGTATTTGTAACCGCCTTTTATACGGTCTGAATGATTAGCATTCCCTATTATCCATACCCACACTTTGAAATATAAAGGCGGCTTTGACCATATACCTGAATCAAATATTTTTCGTGCTATGGTAAAACCGCCTTCCGGTATATATTTATCCATTTGTTTCCTTTAGGGCGTATTCCGATGGATCATTAAAACGAGTCCGCATCAATTCAGCTATTTCAGCCTCATTTGTGGTAACTTCCCCCCTTTTGTCGGCAAGCTCACAAAGTAAAAGATAGGTATTCGCTGCAAGCGGATCTTTCCGAAAAATCTTATCGTATCGCTTTTTAAATTTACGATTAGGAGCAAAGGCCATTTCGATCACCATTCAATTTGAAAATCAGGCATTCAAGAGCGTGTAGGATTTGTTTTTTATCTTTCGCCATACGACTTGGATATTTGCGCCCCTGAATGGTGGAGCGTAGTCGAATAAGCCTTCTAATGCGATTTTCTTTATTCATGTGAATTGTTTTCGGGTACGATCTTCCGGCTTTCCATATAGGTAATTACATCTGCCAGCGCGTATCGAACAGATCGACCGATCTTGCAATATGGAATGCCCCGACTGTTGTGGCGATCATTCCTTAATGTAGGCAGTGCTCGCCCTGTGATTGCGCTCACTTTTTTTTCGTTCACATACTGGGGTAAATTTTCCATTTGTTGTTCTCCCCTCGTTTTCTTTATTTGGCATGAAAAGTTAAAACAAAAAAAGCCATCCGTTAAGATGGCTTATATAATCTCAGGTAACCCCGAGTCAAGTATAATATATTGATATTATTAAGAAAGTTGATAGCTTGTTACATCGTATCAATTCCTGATAATCTGTTACACCCTATCAAATGTAACCTAACCCCCTTGCAATTCTGATGTCCCTTCTGATTGTTGATTCTCCAGGCGGTTTTTCTCCTTTACTTCTAAAAGCATCAGCAATAATCTTAGCTTTCAGAGAATCTGAATGTGAAGGATCTTCCCATCGCCGATTGGTTTCACGGTTTTTTTTATAAATTGAAATTATCTTCTCCATTTGTCTTTTTGCATTTTCTTGCCGAGTCGTTATAGAACGCTTAGTTCTCTCAATGTCGCCCCCCTTTTCTGTGATTAAAGTAATCATAATTGTTGCCTTGCTGATTAAACGGGTTATTACAAGATCAATTCGAGAAACCAAATTTATAGGAATTATGTCATGTGAAGAAAGAAACACATAGAACAAGTAAAGAGTTCCAAGGTGTGAAAGAAGAATATCTATATCATCAGGTGGGTCATATCCTTGCGATATAAATTTTTTAAAATTCTCTATATGGCTATAATTCTGGTTTATAATTGCTATAACGTATTTATTAACTATGTTCGAGGGAGGGAGATCTGTTTCGGCCCAAACTTTGTGACAACCATCAGATACCTTTTTAGACATTTCAAAGAGTCGTTCTTGAAAAAATCCATTTCCTTCAAGTGGTCTTGAAGAAATTTTATAAAAAAGAAAGAGATTAGAATAGATACTCCAGGTAAATATTTCCTTTTCCTCCCATAAACTTTTAAATTCATCGTCCTTGACGATAGTATTATCCCCATTCTTTTTTAAAGCTCTGACCTGATCACAAAGAAAACTATAAAATTCTAATCCCATAAAGCGCCTCCCTTAGCGCCCCGGTGATGGTTCCATGGAAGGCCAGCCGGGAAACTGGCCTTGTCGGGCAGCTGATCCCTATCCATGGAAGCTCGGTTTATTTTTTATGATCTTCCAAATTAACAACTTTATCATTCTCGGCGCCATTGGCAGCCTGTTCAACAAGCTCCCCAGCTAAATTTGATGCTTTTTTTAAGGCTTCATCCCGAAGGTGAGCATATCGCTGAGTCATTAACGGGCTTTTATGGGTTAGTAGCTTTTGAAGGGTATACATATCGACCTGTCCAGAAGAAGCCAGCATAGAGGCATAAACATGACGTAATCCATGGAGCGCCCGGAAATCTTTCGGAAGGCCCGCTGCTTTCTTGGTCTGATTTACCGCATGTTTAATATCAACTCTTTGCCGCCCCCCACGGCCAGGGAAGACAAAAGGACTTTTGGTTTTCGGATGAGACTGTAAAAGTTCCCTGGCTGCATCATTTAACGGGATCTTCTGATCCGGCCCACCTTTTGGATCTACAAGATAAATAAACCCTTTATCGAAATTGACGTTAGACCATTGTAGTTTAAACATCTCCCCGCGCCGCATGCCAGTGAAGAGCGCCATTTTCATCATAGGCCCTGCATCCGGGTGGTCGTCTTTTTCTATAACCTCCAATAATTTTGTTAATTGATCTGGATTCAAATCTTCTGTTTTCAGGTTAGACACCCTTGGCATTTCGATTGAAAAAGTTAATCTTTCAGACAGACCTTTCTTGAAACCAAAATTAGTAACCCTCCTAAGAAGCTCCAAAACGTGTTTAACTGTTTGTGGTGCCTTTTTTTTTAATAGATTTATCCGCAGTCGATCAATTTCAAGCTGTATCAGTTCTCTGGGCTCCTTTTTACCAAATCTGGGCTTGATATAATTATTAAAACGGTTTTCATCAGTTACTATGCCTTTTAAATTCGGTCTGTTTTCCTTATATGCAGACCACAATTTATCTATTGTCCACCTATTAACCTCAACCTCTTTTTGGGCTCTTTCAAGCGCTCTTTTTTCCTTATTTGTGGGTTCCTTGCCCTCAATTCGCCTGGCCCGCATCCCTGAAGCCCTTGACGGTGTCAAATCGTCTTGATACTGACGACCGGCTTTCTCGTCGATCATTTTGCCGTTTTTTCGGTATCGGATATAATATATCCGTTCCGGTTTACCATCGGCAGATATCCCCACAATATAATAAACACCCGGATATTTTGTTTTGATTCTTTTTTGAACTGGCATTTTGGACCCCCTTTTTGCGAAGATAAAAACTCTATACCCCACACTATACCCCACACATATTTTATATATCAAGGTAAAACAAAGTAAGTCAAGAAAAAAGCGACATTAGGATATATCGTTATATCAGTAGTTTTTAAAGGGGTTTTAATAATGACAGTAAAGAGAAGTAAAAATATTCCTTCGGACTTGGAAGCCGCAGTTATGGACTTGAAAAAATATAACCTAAAATCTGCAAGCGTCGTAATAGTTCAGCCACAAAGACACTAAGACACTAAAATTATAATATGATTCTTTTAATGCCATTTTTAATAAGAGGCACGTTAAAATTGACAAGAAACCCAAAATAATAATTAATAGTTAACAATTAATTATTAATTATCTCCCCTCT
>JAUVVL010000360.1 GCA_030604635.1 Desulfobacteraceae bacterium | reverse complement strand
ATGCCATTTTTAATAAGAGGCACGTTAAAATTGACAAGAAACCCAAATAGATTCTTCTCTTTTTGATAAAGATTAATAATTCATACCTCTTCTTTGTGACTTAGTGACTTAGTGGCTGAACTGTTACACAATATTTTAAAATTTGATCGATTCATAATAAATTTTGGACTTTAGCCGCCCAACCTTTCCTTAACAATTTCAATGTAAACGGAATCGGGATGCTCGGACATGATCTTTTTATAAGAATTTATGCTTTTGGCACTGTCACCCATTTCTGCATAAAGCCCCCCCAAATTGAAAAGTGCCTCGTCTTTGATGCTGTTTTCAGGCATTGAAGCAATAATTTCAAAATACTTAACCGCTGCACTGCAATCTTTTTTTTCCTTATAGGAGTAACCCAGGCTGCTTAAAACGAGATTTTTTACAAACGGATTATCACTAAAGTCCTGAAGCGATTTTTTATAAAGTACTATGGCTTTGTCATAATAACCAGCGTTGTAACACATATTGCCAAAGATAAACCTTGCAAGTTTTTTGCCCTCTTTGCCCGAATATTTTTTTATAATCAACTGGAAATCCTTTTCAACATCAAGGTAGGCTTTGTCCGGGCCGTTATTTTTCAATATCGTTTGATACTTGCTCATGCCCTGTTGGAGCAAGACAAAGGCCTTGTTCTCAGCTTTATTTGAAAAAAACGCCATTACTGCAATGACAACGATAAGGACAACAATAAATCCCAGGGCGCATGAAAGTTGAACTTTATTTTCAGAGGCAAATCCGAATAATTTAGTCCAAAATGTAATAAACTCATCAGGTTCATCGAGATCTCGTTTCCGTGATCGTGATATCCTTTTTTTTGCCATTATTCCTCCAGTAATTTGTTTATTCTCTGCCAGCCTTCTTCAGGGATGTTTGCCCCTACGACCTTACATACTTCATAGCCACAGGCTGAGCCAAGTTCACCGCATTTTTCAAGGCTATAGCCATTGACCAGTCCAAACAGAAAACCCGATGCCCATAGGTCACCGGCTCCGGTAGTATCAACCACAGCGCCGGGTCCCTTGGGTTCAACCTTTATTATTTTGCCGGCATGGGAAATAAAACTTCCCCTCTCTCCCACCTTGAGTGCCGCAATATGAACGTTTTCCGACAGAGCGCTGACCGCTTTTATTTCATCCGAGTGGCCTGTAAATACATGCGCCTCATCCTCGTTAGCAATCAGAATATCAACAAAATCTCTCACAATTTTTTCAAGAAATGTTTTAGACTCCTCTACAACCGTAAAGCTGGCAAGATCCAGTGATACGAGTGCGCCGGCCTCTTTGGCGGAATTTAAGGCCGCCAGTATCAAATCCTTGTTAAAAAGCAGATACCCTTCGACATGAACAATTGCCGCATTTGTGAAAAATCTCTTTGTAATCTCTTCGGGCTGCGCTTCAGAAGATGCGCCGAGGAATGTAAACATGGAACGCTGGGCATCGGGTGTGATAATGGAAAGCACTCTTCCTGTCGGCGAAGATGATTTAAAAACAGCCGGGTCAACATTGTTGTTTTTGAGATCGGTTTCAAACAAACTAGCCATTTCGCCCTTGCCGCATTTGCCGACAAAGCGGGCCTGCCCACCAAGTTTGCCGATACCCACGACCGTATTGCAGGCTGAGCCTCCTGGAACAATATGAGGTTTGCCGGTTGTTTGTGCCAGTGTCTTATCAATGAAATCCTTGTCAACAAGGGTCATTCCGCCCTTTGCAGCGCCGGTTTTCTCCAGAAATTCGTCATCCTCATGGGCAAGTATATCAATAAGCGCTGAACCGACACCCACAATCAGTCTTTTGTCCTTATCGGTCTGTTCTTTAATCATCTATTTTTTTCATCTCTTTATGTGACGAACTCGTTAAAACCTCAATTGAGAATTTTGGGGGAAACCTCATGGAATCGGCCAGCTACCAGACCAAAGACTTGTGTATCCAACCCTTGTCACCGTCAGCATGCTGAATATGAATCCAGTTGCCTTTACGTTTTATGACCTTAAACGGAATTCCTTTTTCAACCGTAAATAATATTTTAAAACCGGTACCTGGACCGGATCGAATGTTGCAATTTTCCCTGCTTGTAATAACCGATGAAATGTTACTAATAAGCGATTTATGTATCCACCCTTCATCTCCTTCAAAATCCCGAAAATGTAGCCACGGACCTGACCTTTCGAGAACATTCAGGGGATGGTATTTCTCGACTTTCCATAAGATATCGTTCTTTGCTCCGGGTCCGGAACGTATGTTGGCCACCGGAACCGCAACCGCCAGGCGTTCCGCCGAAGCCACGCTGCTGTATACCATCAGCAGAATTGTTATCATCAATGCATAGGGTTTCATTTTGTAAGTATCGCCACCACGTTGATTCCGTCAAGCGCATCTTTAAATTTCAAGACATCATAATTAGTTCTACTTTGTCAGATTTGAAAAATCGTGCAAATAAGAACGCTCGCCTCGATGATAATCAGACTCCGGTCGTGTCAAACTCGCGCATAAGTGGGCGTAATGAAAAAGCAGTAGCCAATCCTGTAAAATCATGTTACTGACAGGATCGGTTTCTATAGGCACAAACTCAAGGCTTTTCTGTGTGCTGCTTTTTCATAACGCTCACTAATACACTCAAACAGTGACACTTCCTACGTCTGATCACCATCGAGGCTCACTGATGCTTTTCCCGAAATGTGACAAAGT
>JAUVVL010000141.1 GCA_030604635.1 Desulfobacteraceae bacterium | reverse complement strand
CTACGGGGCAGGCACGAATACATTGAGTATTTTGAGGATAAAGCTAAAGCTTCACTTCGTGCAAAATGTTGAGCCTGACATCCCGCCAATGGCGGGAGGCAAAAGGGGGCGTTTTGCAAAGGTCTCACACTAAATAGAGGTATTTTACTTGTATTCAACCATACAAAAGTTAATTAAAAACAGCTGGATCGAACTGGCTGTACGCTGGTTTTTAGGCGTAACCTTTATCTATGTCAGTTATCATAAAATAATAGAACCAGCACACTTTGCTAAAATCATCTATGGATACTATCTTTTCCCGGATTTTTCCATTAATTTGATTGCCATTGTATTGCCGTTTTTAGAGTTCTTTACAGGTCTTGCCTTGATCCTTGGCATCTATCCCCGATCTGCCATCCTTAGTATCCTCGGTATGCTTTCTGTCTTTATCATTGCGATTTCCATTAATCTGTGGAGAGGAATGGAATTCGACTGTGGCTGCTTTTCATTTGGTGAGGCCGGATATACCTATTCTGCCTGGCAGCTTCTGATTCGGGATATTTTTTATTTTGTTTTAGGTTTTCATGTGCTCTTTTTTGATCAGTACAGAAGATTGTGCCTAAGGCAGAGCGGAAGCTTTTTAGAAAACATATCTTGCCAAAACTGACAAACTCGTAAAAAGTCTATTTTGCTCACCTGGGTGAGCATCTTGGGGATTCATGAATCTTTTTACCCAAAATGCTCAATGGTGTCCGCAAAAGACTTTCATCGGGGGATAAATACCTGTGGTCCACCCACACAAATCCGGCCTCAATGATCCGGAAAACAGACGGTGCTGCTTCTTCGCATACTCCACAAAAAGTGCATTCACTTAGCTCAACCACAGGTATTTTCATCTTAAGATTATTATATTTCGTATTAATTTAGCTTTTTGAAAAACGTGCTCCACAAGCATTCAGGTGATCCGGCTTTAAAGTGGGTCACTGTTTGAGTGTATTAGAGAGCGTTAAGAAAGAACAGCAAAATAGCAAATTTTTCCTGTGGGTTAAATAATTTGCCCATTTAATCGGCTTTTATATGCAGGATAGCACCTGTTCTTTCTTTACGCTCACTTATGCACGAGTTTTATCCGCCTTCGGCGTGGTTGACACGGTTTAAAACCGGATTACCTGAATGCGATAATGTTTTCAAAGGGCTAAAAATGTTACATATAATCTATCTTGCCTTATGTCTTCTTTTTTTCTTCAGCTTTGACTTCCTGGTTTTCAGGCTTTTCTTTTGTTTTGGATACAACAACCATTGCAGGCCTGAGCAGCCTGTCATGTATCAAGTATCCTTTTTGAAGCTCATTTAATACAGTGTTGTCAGGATGATCTTCGTTCTCTTCTTGCATGACAGCCTGATGAAAACCGGGATCAAAAGTCTTTCCCAGAGACTCAAACGGTCTTACGCCGAATTGCTCGAAAACCTTCAGTATTTCATTGAGGGTCATATTGACCCCTTCCACCACAGAGGTGTTGGCATGTTCGTCATTGCTTGAGGACTCGATAGCGCGGTCCAGGTTGTCGACCACAGTAAGCATCTCTTTTACAAAGGATTCATTGGCAAACTTCCTGAAGTTATCCATTTCGCGTGCTGCGCGCTTCTTGTAGTTTTCGAACTCAGCGGAAACCCTCAAGAAACGATCATGGGCCTCTTTGGCCTCCTGTTCAAGGGATTCAACCCTTGCTTCCATCTCCTTTAAGGGATCAGCGACTTTTTCTTTATCTTTTTTGTCTGAATTGTTTTCTTTTAAAATTTTATTTTCTTCACCGGTTTCTTTGGTTTCGGTATGAACTTTGATTTTCTTTTTAGCAGCCATCGGCCGATGTTTTCTCCTGATATTTTTTAATATTTACAACCACCAAATCATGACGATCTCGTAAAAAGTCAAAATTGCGATGGCAAAGTAATCCCGCCTGGGCGGGACCAAATTCAAGGCGCGCGAATTTGGTGTCATCCCGCTAACGCGGTACCCGAAGGGTGCGTACTTAGCGTACGCCGCAATGACAACGAAATAAAGCGCAACGCAGTCCCGCTCAAGCGGGATTTACGAAGCCATAAAAGCATTGCCAAAAAAATAAGACTATCTGGGATATTGTCAAGTTTGCAAAGGTATTTTAGATCTTGAATGTAGAGGTTCAAGGATTTTGAAGGGATGGTTGTGCACCCTCTATCGAATCTTTCTCTGAAATACAATAAGCCAAAAGCATGACCGGGATCGATCCACGACACAGACCGCATTACTTATCGCTGCTTCCTTCCGGACCTGACGAGGTTCGTAACCGTCTGTTGCGCGGCGGCCGATCAAAATGACTTATAAGTTCCCAGGTTAAAACCCTTTAGAGGGAATTCAGCCCCGCATATAGCGGATTTCGGGTAAAGGGCACCGCTAGCTCCCCGCCTAGCACAACCAAAAAATAATATAATCGATAAACAAATTTTTTCAAGGTAAAAAAGAAGCCGGGTTTCCTACCACAATATAGACCGCGTCTTATATTAAAAAACTCGTATTAATTTAACGTCTCGGAATTTCTATCCCGCCAAGGCGGGGAAAATATATATCATTTACTAACCATTGTTCGCTTTACGAGGTGTTGGAACAATGGAATAGTGGAATAATGGAATATGGAACCACAAAAAATGTAGCATCACTTACAATTTTTGCAGGTATGGCTATAATTGTCATTAGATTTAAATAGTTATATAAAAAGCCTTTATCCATTGAACCCATCATTCCAATATTCCATTTATCCATTATTCTCCCGCTATAGCGGGATGAGCGAAGCGAACTAACTTGGCTTTATGAAAAAAGTGTCCCACAATGCGATAATGTTTTCAAAGGGCTAAAATGTTACAAAAACTCCATATTCTGTGTTTTTTATTGACATATAGGTGTCTATTATCATAATAAAAATAGATGGTTTCGTAAAAAGTCGGTTTTGCTCACTTTAGTGAGCGTTTTGGTGATACATGCCAGCATCGCACAAAGGCTACAATAAGTTATTGCGAACTGTTGAAAAGACCGTTTCAACCTATGGAATGCTTAAGCCGAAAGATTCGGTTGTTGTCGGTGTGTCAGGAGGGCCTGATTCAGTAGCCCTTCTTCATGTACTTCTCACATTAGCATCCCGGTTTTCCCTCAGGCTTGGAGTTGCCCATTTAAATCACTGCCTCCGCCAGAAAGACTCGGACAAAGACGCAGAATTTGTTGCATCTCTTGCCGGAAAGTTCGATCTACCTTGTTATGTTCATAAAGAAGATGTCCGTAAATATCAGATTGAAAACAAGCTTTCCCTGGAAGAAGCGGCCAGACGCGTTCGCTACACCTTTTTTAACAGCGTGTCGGAAACAAACAGGTTCAACAAAATTGCACTCGGCCATCATTGTGATGATAATGCCGAGCTTATTTTGATGAATCTTTTTCGAGGAAGCGGTCCTCAGGGCATTTCAGGGATCCCTCCGGTGAGGGACGGGAAAATTATTCGTCCGCTAATTAATTTAAAACGATCTGAAATTATTGATTATCTGGACGCAAAAGGATTAAAATATGTATCGGACACCTCCAATTGGGAAACAAGATACCTTCGGAACAGAATACGTCTTCATTTAATCCCGTTGTTAAAGGAGTCTTACAATCCCAAGATCATCGAAACTCTAAACCGGCTTGCTGCAATTATCGGATCCGAAGAAGAATGGATTGAAGATATAATCCTCCCTCTTTTCGAAAAAACCGCTTTAAGCGTGCAGGATGATATTGTTTCCTTTTCTGTCCCAAGGCTAAAAGAAATTAATATTGCAGCACAAAGGCGGATAATTAGAAAAGCAATTGCAAGGATAAAAGGGGATTTAAGACGTATAACATTTTCCCACATAGATTCCATCATAAGCCTTCTGGAAAGCGGGCCGGCTTATAAAAATCTTGATTTTCCTGATCGTATCAGGATACAGCGAAACAGAGAGGTCCTTATCTTTTCCAAAGAAAAGAACGCGTTACGTGATCTTAATGTGAAATCCGGCCAGGCCGAAAAAATCGCTTTTGAATACAAAATAGCAAAACCTGAGCCGATCTTCATTAAAGAAATCGGTGCCCATATGAAATTTTCTGAAATGGATATTGAAAATCTATCCGATTTTCGTCGCACTGGACAACATGCGGGGTTTTTTGATAAGGATGTCTTAAGTTTTCCACTGGTTCTGAGGAACTTTCAACCAGGCGACCGCTTTAAACCGCTGGGTATGGCCGGAACACAAAAGGTAAAAAAATTTTTTATTGATAAAAAGGTTCCAAAAACTGAACGAACAAGATGCCCCATTCTGCTTAGCCAGGGGAAAATAGTCTGGGTTGTCGGCCATAGAATAGATGAATCCGTTAAAGTGACGCCTTCCACGAGAAATATACTTAAAATGGAACTTTTTCTTGCCTAATTAATAATAATGATTAATATAATTCTATAATTAGTAGCGGATTTTAAACCGATTTTAATCTTTTTTCAGGGGGTTAATACTTTTGAATCCTTTTCAAAAAAACGTTGCTTTATGGCTCGTCATTACGCTGATGATGATCTTTCTTTATATTCAATTCAATCAACAGCTCCCGGGGGAAACAAACATCAGTTATTCTGAATTCCTTGCCATGGTTGATGGTGAGCGTGTTGCTGATGTCGTTATCCAGGGGCAGGAACTCTTTGTCACGGATACAAACCGCAGTCGCTTAAAGGTATATGCACCCCAGGACAACGACCTTATCAAGATCCTCCGGAAAAAGGGAGTTACCATTAGTGCCAAACCACCGGATGAGGCACCCTTGTATCTGTCTATCCTTGTGTCATGGGGTCCGATGATTCTACTCATAGCCATATGGATATATTTCATGCGACAGATGCAGGCCGGAGGGGGCAAGGCCATGTCCTTTGGCAAAAGCCGGGCCCGTCTGCAATCTGACCAGTCAAAGAAAGTCACCTTTGAGGATGTCGCTGGAATCGATGAGGCCAAAGAAGAACTCGGAGAAATAATTGAGTTTCTCAAGGAGCCGAAGAAATTTACGCGTCTTGGAGGAAGGATACCCAAAGGCGTCCTCCTGATGGGATCACCCGGCACAGGCAAAACCCTCTTGGCACGTGCTATTGCGGGAGAGGCTGATGTTCCGTTCTTTAATATAAGCGGATCGGATTTTGTTGAAATGTTTGTCGGCGTCGGAGCGTCCCGGGTCAGGGATCTTTTTGTTCAGGGAAAAAAGAATGCGCCCTGTATTATCTTCATAGACGAAATCGATGCTGTTGGAAGGCACAGGGGAGCGGGCCTCGGAGGGGGGCATGACGAGAGAGAACAGACCTTAAACCAGCTTCTGGTCGAAATGGACGGATTTGAATCGAACGAAGGCGTAATCCTTATATCTGCCACCAACCGGCCAGATGTGCTTGATCCGGCGCTTCTGCGCCCCGGGCGTTTTGACCGTCAGGTGGTTATTCCTTTGCCGGATATCTTAGGCCGTGAAAAAATTCTTAAGGTTTACTTGAAAAAAACGCCTGTGGGACCTGATGTAAACCCTGTCATAATAGCGAAAGGAACACCCGGTTTCTCCGGCGCAGATCTGGAAAACCTTGTAAATGAGGCAGCCCTGCTTGCCGCCAAAAGAGACAAAGAAAAAATTGATATGACCGACCTGGAAGATGCCAAGGACAAAGTTTATATGGGACTGGAACGCAAGTCAAAAGTCATCAAGGAGGAGGACAGAAAGACCACGGCGTATCATGAAGGTGGACACGCCCTTGTTGCCCGCCTTCTGCCCGGCACAGATGCCGTCAACAAGATAACCATTATTCCACGGGGGCATGCCGTCGGCATTACATGGTTCTTGCCCGAAGAGAGCGATTTTAAGTATAAAGATCAGCTTGAAAGCGAATTGTCGGTAGCTTTCGCCGGACGGGTGGCCGAAGAAATTGTTTTCAACCGCATCAGCACCGGCGCTGCCAACGATATCAAGCAAGCAACAGACATTGCCCAGAAAATGGTCCGCAGTTGGGGTATGAGTAATGGCCTGGGCCCGCTTTCTTATGCCAAAAATCAAGAGCATATTTTCCTCGGGCGGGAAATAGCACAGCACAGGGATTATTCTGAAGAGACAGCAAAAAAAATTGACGAAGAAATAAACAATCTGATCAAAAAAGCTTACAATCACGCAAAGAAAATTTTAGAGAAAAATTTAGATATTCTTCACGCTTTGGCGGAACGTCTGCTGGAAAAAGAGACTATCCTGGGGAAAGAGCTTGATGAACTCATCTGCTTAATGAGACCGGGGTTTGAGTTTCCATCAAAGACTTCTGAAGACAAAAAAAATGGTGAAGTCGCTAAAGCAGAAACTAAAGTGGAAACCGAAGCAGAAGCTAAAACTGACGCAGGAACCGAAGTAGAAGCAGAAAATATAGTAGAAACCGAAAGCGAAAAACCGGCATCTTGAATCGTTAAATGAAAAAAATTAACCTCGCATGGGGTAAACACAACCTAATTCTTGGTGAGCACACCTGCATTATGGGCGTCTTGAATGTGACGCCTGATTCATTTTCAAATGGCGGTAAATTTTTCACATTCGACGATGCCGTGGCTCAAGGTCGAAAACTGTTTGAAGACGGTGCTGACATCCTTGACATAGGCGGAGAATCCACACGCCCATTTTCTGATGCGGTATCTGCCGAAGAGGAAATCGAACGTGTTGTGCCTGTAATCGAAAAGCTCGCAAGGCATGTTTCGATTCCCATTTCCATCGATACAACCAAGGCCGGTGTTGCCAGACATGCCATTAAAGCCGGTGCTTCCATGATAAACGATGTGTCATCGCTGCGTCTTGATCCTGAAATGGCAGATGTTGCAGCAGAATACGGTGTACCGGTGATTTTGATGCATATGCTCGGAACGCCCAAAACCATGCAGATTTCTCCAAGCTATGATGATCTTATCGGAGAAATCAAAGCATTCCTGGAAAATGCAATCGACCACGCTGAAAATAAAGGAATCCCAAGATCAAAAATCATCATCGACCCGGGGATCGGTTTCGGGAAAACCGTTGAACATAATCTTTTATTAATCAAGCACTTGCGTGAATATATAACTCTGGATGTTCCTATTTTGGTCGGACCATCCAGAAAGTCGTTTATACGAAACATTCTCAAAGATAAGACCGAAAAAGATATTAGCCCCGATCCGGCTGTTCTCGAAACCGGCTCTCAGGCTGCAGTTGCCGCGGCAGTATTAAACGGCGCCCACATTGTTAGAGTTCACAATGTCGCCAATACACGTGCAACCGTAAAAATTATTGACGCCGTAAAAAATGTGCGAAATAGTTCATAGGACTAGTCCTACTTTGTCACATTTCAGGAAAAGCATCAGTGAGCCTCGGTGGTGATCAGACGTAGGAAGTGTCACTGTTTGAGTGTATTAGTGAGCGTTATGAAAAAGCAGCACACAGAAAAGCCTTGAGTTTGTGCCTATAGAAACCGGTCCTGTCAGTAACATGATTTTACAGGATTGGCTCCTGCTTTTTCATTACGCTCACTTATGCGCGAGTTTGACACGACCGGAGTCTGATTATCATCGAGGCGGGCGTTCTTATTTGCACAATTTTTCAAATCTGACAAAGTAGAACTAGTCCCTGTGATTATTTAAACATAGAAAACGTGGCCCTTTGGGCCCGGATTTTTACACTTAGGAATTTAAATCTATGCTCCTTGTTATCGATGTCGGCAATACAAACACTGTAATCGGCGTTTATGATGGAAGGCATCTCGTTAAAGACTGGCGGATACGTACTGAAAGGCGTACAACAGAAGATGAGTTTAACATCCTTGCCACCAACCTTTTTGCCAAAAGCAATATCAATTCCAAAGATATCGGCAAAACCATAATTTCCTGCGTCGTTCCACCCATGGTAACCATTCTCGATTCTTTCTGTCGCAAATATCTTGGCCGTACGCCACACTGGGTCGATGCCAAGTCTGCTCCGAACTTACAGATACATTACAAAAATCCATCAGAAGTAGGGGCAGACAGAATTGTTAACGCGGTTGCGGCCTTTCACAAATACCAAACCAGTCTTGTGGTGATAGATTTTGGAACAGCGACAACCTTTGATTCTATTTCAGAAAAGGGTGAATATCTCGGTGGCGCAATCAGCCCCGGAATCATGATTGCTTCTGAAGCCCTTTTCATGAAAACATCCAAACTTCCCAGGGTCGAGATCTTTGCACCCCCTGAAAACGTGATCGGCAAAGATACAGCAAGCAGTCTAAGGGCGGGAATTATTTACGGATATGCAGGCCTTGTGGATGGAATAGTAAAGCGAATGAAGACCGAGATGGGAACAAACCCCCGGGTAATCGCCACAGGAGGCCTGGCAGAACTTATGAGTCAAGTATCAGAGACCATCGAAGCTGTTGAACCGGATCTGACACTGGAAGGATTACGGATTATCAGCAACGGTCTGTAAATAGCCCGTAAATCCTTTTATACTGTTTTGCAGAAATCCCCTCTCCCTTTCTTGCACGGCCTCGTCCATATGAGCAAAACCTTTTAGGTGCGGGTCTTCCTTTAAGAGCCTGTGCAAACAGCGGTCAATAAAATCTTCGGTATTAGTCTGCCTGAAGCGGATCATTTCATCTTCGATATTATTTTTCCAAAGCAATAGCTGCTTTTGATGCGTTTTTAACATTCCAACAGCATCTTCGTTCATACCGAAATGGCCGTAACATATCATCGATGGTTTTGTGGCGATCAGGGCATCAATGCTTTCAATAGAGGTCTCTAAAAAAAAACGTGGTGGTGTGGCAGGCCTTAGATAAAAATTGTCCCCGGAAATATCGATAAAAACCCCTCCGGCCTCTCCTGCAAAAAGATAAGGGCTCAACAGGTAGCTCACATGGTGAGGAGCATGCCCGGGAGTCATGATCGGCACGATCTCATGCTCCTGGAACCGTGATGCTTCGTGAAGCAAGTTCGGAGGCGCCGGCCGGAACGGGCCATAGACCCTGGCCGTATGGCCGAGGGTTTTGAGACTTCCTTCCCACAACCGTGAGGGATCCGTGAGGTGCCGGATGCCGGTTTCGTGGCAAACAATGGGGGTGTCGGGAAAAAGGAGAGACAGATCTCCGATTCCACCTGCATGGTCGATATGGATGTGGGTCAAAAAAATTGCGTCAAGATGACGCACCTCCAGAGCCTCCAATGATTTTACAAGTACGGCAATAGTGGCAGCAGGACCTACATCCACCAGAAAAGTTTTTTTGCCTTTGTAGATCCAGGACCCTATGAACGAGGTGAAGCCGGGCAGATCTTGGTCAAGGGGAACAAGATAGAGCTTTGGAGCGATTTCAAATAGCTTCATTTTTCAAGCGTCTCATTGCCAGCTTTGTAGGCACTGACCATATTTTTCAATCAAGACCCGTTTTTGCTTCGAGTTTTTCAACCTGCAAAATGATTTCCTCCCTTTCTTCTTCACTCAGTTCTTCGAGGTGCAGGCGCCGCTTGAGACCCAAAAGTATCATTTCAGCACGATAGTCTACACAGGTATATTCCATGAATTTTTCCATATGAAAATGAGAAATTCGGGTTAGCCCGGAATACTAAGGCGAGCATAATAAAGAGACCTTTGAAAAATGCTCAATTTTGCTCAAGTTCAAGGAAGGCGAAAATTTTAACCACAGGAATACATTGAGTATTTTGAGGATTAAAATTTGAGCCTGACACAGAAATTGGGCAAAAGGGGGTG
>JAUVVL010000117.1 GCA_030604635.1 Desulfobacteraceae bacterium | reverse complement strand
TTTCAGCGCGATCAATTATAATTAAAATTGACAGAATACCTTAACTTTAGGCACTTTACACTTTTGCATACATAGAATGAATAAACCAAGTTATAAATACGTGATCGTATTTATGAATACATGTACTAAGTTCAAGGCAGGTTAAACGTCATGAAAGGCTATGTACAGGTTTATACCGGAAACGGGAAAGGCAAAACCACTGCGGCTTTGGGCCTGTCAATAAGAGCTGTCGGCGCCGGTCTGAAGGTCTTTATAGCCCAATTCATTAAAATGGGCGAATACAGTGAGATAAAAGCGCTGAAAAAATTTGCCGGACAAATAACAGTGGAACAGTTTGGGCTCGGGCGCTTTATTAAAGACAATCCCTCTGTCGAGGATATAGAAGCTGCCCGTAAAGGGCTTGAAAAGGTAAAAACGATCCTGTTGTTAGGTGAACATCAGGTGGTTATACTGGAAGAAGCAAATGTTGCGGTAAAGCTCGGTCTTTTTTTAGTGCAGGATCTGCTTGATATCATTGCCGCAAAACCCGAAAACGTGGAACTTGTCATAACCGGCCGGAGTGCGGATTCCAGAATAATTGAAAAAGCTGATCTTGTGACCGAAATGAAGGAAATCAAGCATTATTTTCAAAAAGGGGTGGCGGCCAGAGTCGGGATCGAAAAGTAATAATGAGACAGTTTCCAGTACAAAATTTAATCATACCTGAAGCTCGTTTGAAATCTATTTGTTTCAAAGAATTAAACTGTTACGAATGTTGGATGCCCCGAAAGTCCCTTGACCGTATAATAAGCTTGACTTTTTTCAAAAACATATTATTATTTAAATAATCAATAAAGGCCCGTCCTTAATTGGCGGGCCGGTTTCGTTCTGAAGGAAAGATCCATTCGTCAAAGCGACAACCTGCAGTTTGAAACTATGAGAATTATTTGAGAGGAGGATGTCACAATGGCTAATGGAATTGTAAAATGGTTTAATAGCAGTAAAGGCTATGGCTTCATTGAGCAGGAAGATGGACCGGATGTATTTGTTCATCATTCAGGAATCAATGCAACCGGTTTTAAGGCTCTCGATGAAGGCGACCGAGTTACCTTTGACATAGAACAAGGCCAAAAAGGTCCTGCTGCAATAAATGTCACTGTGGTTTAGCTTACTATTTCTGAGTTAAAAAAGGGTATTCCATCGAATTATGAGGGGATGCCCTTTTTATTTTGATAAAATGCCTATCCTTGACCGGGCTGCGAAGTACTGCCGGGAGGCAGAACCCCCGCCCTTTAGGGCTGACCTCAGCACACACTTGACACAGGGGCAATGTAACTATCAGGTTTTAGAGAACTTTTTTGACCGCAGAATGTCGAACAAGGAATATCGAATGTCGAAGTGAACACTTCATCATTCTTCGGTTCCTTGTTCGACATTCGATATTCAATAAGTTGTAGAAATTCCGAGACGTTATAATTAACGATGGATGTGCTATATGAAAAAACTATTTTATCGATGTGATAACTTCTTAAAACGAATTAGGCTCGTAAGAAATTCAGGTTAAGCCGATTATTCAAAGCTGCTATTGATTCAAACAATATACTGAACCCGGGTAAAATATGGAGACCGCCCATGTCCGGCATGAAAGAACTGACAACGCTCATGCGAGAATTGGAAGAACAGCTCGTGGTCTGCATGCGGTGCGGTATGTGCCAGGCGGTTTGTCCGCTTTTTATGGAAACAGGCCTTGAAGCTGACGTGGCCCGTGGCAAACTGGCCCTTTTGGATGGTCTTCTTCAGGAAATGTTCAAAGACCCCAAAGGTGTCTTTGAACGTCTCAACCGTTGTCTTCTTTGCGGGTCGTGTGCCGCCAACTGCCCCAGCGGTGTGAGCGTCCTGGAAATTTTCATTAAAGCCCGTGCAATTCTCACCGGTTTCATGGGACTTTCGCCGGCAAAAAAAGTAATTTTAAGGGGGATGCTTTCTCGCCCTGGAATTTTTGATTGTATGGTGGAGTGGGGCTCGAAATTCCAGAAAGTTTTCACACGACCTGCCAACGAGCTTATCGGAACGTCCTGCTCCCGGCTGGTTTCACCTTTGCTTAAGAATCGGCATTTCATGCCCCTTGCTCCGGTGCCGTTTCATCGTATGATTCCATCGTTAAATTCCAACCCGGGCCGCTCCGGCATTAAGGCGGCCTTTTATGTCGGGTGTCTCATAGATAAAATTTTTCCAAAAGTGGCCCATGATGTTATCGATGTTTTAAATCATCATGAAGTTGGTGTTTTTCTGCCTGAAGGTCAGGGCTGCTGCGGAATTCCTGCAATTTCCTCAGGGGACATGGTGACCTTTAACCGTCTTGTCGGCCACAACCTGGAGATATTCGAGTCAGAGGAGTTTGACTTTCTGGTTACGCCGTGTGCCACCTGCACGTCAACCATTAAGGAAATATGGCCCATGATGGCTAATAAAGATTCAGGTTATGATATAAGCATGGTCGAAGAAATTGCTCAAAAGACCATCGATATCAATCAGTTCCTGGTATCAAAGGTCGGGCTGGAAAAGGATAAATATACGGATCGAGTCGACGCCGTTGACGTAACCTATCATGATCCGTGCCATCTCAAAAAGTCGTTAGGCGTGTTTGCCGAACCCCGGTCTCTCATAAGTGCAAATCCTGGATACCGGCTCAAGGAAATGCGTGATTCTGACCAATGTTGCGGGCTGGGGGGAAGTTTTAATTTGGAGTATTATGAGCTTTCGGCTAATATTGGAAAAGTAAAACGGGACAATATCAAAGCGTCAGGATGTTCAATAGTTGCCACCGGATGTCCGGCCTGCATGCTTCAAATTTCTGATATGCTGTCCAAGTCGGGTGACAATATAGTCGTTAAACACCCTATAGAAATTTATGTGGAGTTATTAAAAATAAAGTAATTGCAACTCCTCAGGTATCTTGCCACCAAGGCACCAAGATTATTGAATATTATTGTTCTACATTTTTCTTT
This sequence comes from Desulfobacteraceae bacterium, assembly GCA_030604635.1. Taxonomy (GTDB): domain Bacteria; phylum Desulfobacterota; class Desulfobacteria; order Desulfobacterales; family UBA11574; genus JAUVVL01. The sequence goes on along the minus strand of JAUVVL010000117.1, from coordinate 7,949 downwards.
TTGGATAGGGTTCGAATATTACAGCTCCGTTTAAAGGATTATGCCTTCAAATAAACACCCTTCACAACACTTTTGATCTTGCCCAGTTGATTCAGTTTGTAAATAATATTATAAACTTTTTTCTGATCGAATCCGGTCTTTTTCATCAGTGTGGCGGTGTCGATACCCTTTTTAGATCTTGTGATGAAACGCAGGGCAGTATCAACTGCTGATAATTGGGTGGTTTTCTTTGCGGCGGGTTTTTTAACAGCAACCCTTTTTACGGTTTTCGGCTTAACAGCAACCTTTTTTACTGGTTTTGCCCTTACGGCTTTTGCTTTCTCAAGCTTATCGACCGAGGCAATAACTATTTCAACTTTTTTTGAAAGCGCTTTGAGCTCCTTGTTTACAGCCTGCAAATCCTTTTTCAGATTCTTTGTCATACCGTTTTCCTCCTTTAATTTATAAACGACAATCTACATGAAAACCAGCGGAAACATCTTTACCTTCTCCTATAATATTAAGTCAATAACCACCCATAAAAAGGGTGACTTGATTGGGACCCTAAAAGGGTTGAATTATCCTTTACTCACCGCAGAGCCGCAGAGGACGCAGAGGCTCACTTATTTTTTCTTTACGCTGAGAGGGCGTAAAGAAAAAAGACATAGCACCTGAAGGAATACAAATGCTCACGATCATTATCCAGCACCAGACAGTATAAGCTTATAGTTTTTATCGTTTCGCATTCAGCGGGACTGAGCACTTTTCCATTGCCGTCCTCTCAACGGCAATGGAAAAAACATTCATCTCTGCGCTCTCTGCGTCTTGAGCGAAGCGGGCGGTGAATACAAACTCACATACCCGCATAGCAAAGCTCGGACCTTCAGCCTAGCTGAAGGTTAATAGGTTAATAAATCAGTTCAATAAATGATTGTTTGGGAAATGTCAATGGATTGCATCTGGTTACAAATCGATGTTTGACAGTATATCTTTCTCCTTTTTTTTGATTTCACTTTCCATAAGTTTTACCTGTTTGGCAACCTCATTAACAAAATCAATATCTTTTATCGAACTTAAATTGGTCTTAACATTATATAATGCAGACAAAACAGCGGTTCTTGCCATCATGGCGGCAACCGCTCCGTCTGTTGCCGCATTTTTGTTCCCCTTTTTTATGACATTGCCGGCCAGTTCCATGATTTTGAAAGCATCTTTGGCAACACTCAAAGGAACTAAAGAAGCGTTTTTAAGCCCTTCTTGGACAGCCTTTTTTCTATGGCTTTTTTCTTCTTCCGTTCCCTTTGGCAATTTAAAAGCCTTTAAAACCTGTTTATAGGCATCCGAATCTTTATCTATATCTTTAACAAGTTTGTCTCTGTAAATGTGTGCTTCTTTTGCAATCTCTTTCATCTCTTCTTCTACCGCCGCATACTCTTTTCTCCCTATCGTCAGATTCGCCACCATCTCCGAAAGACTTGCCGCAGCAGCGGCGCTTAACGCTGAAATACTTCCGCCGCCGGGAACAGGATCACTCGACGCGGTCTTTTCCAGAAAATCAACTATATTCATGTTTGCCAGCATTGCGTTATCCTCCAGTTCTTTACTACTTCTTACGTAACAGTCATAATTGGCACCTGGGTTTGTTGAGCTGCCGCTATCAAACCATTATCCAGAGTGGCAATAGGCAGTCCTTGCCTCATTGCAAGATCAAGATATGAGGCATCGTAACTTGAAAGTTGGTGCCTTCGCGCCAGAACCAAAATTTCCTTCATTATTCTTTCCGGCGGTTCCTGTTCAATGGTTATGGGAAGCTCAGTCAGCAATGATATAAAACGTGCGCTGTCAGCCTCACTAAGACGATTGCTGCGTTCAGCCGCCAATAATACATTGGCAACTTCTAATGGCCAAATTGACGGCGCGACTGCTGTAGATAGCGCCAGGCTATCTAAAACGGCATCAGCGTATCGGCTTGTTTCATCCTTGAAACACCATGACATAACCACAGAATTATCAATAACAAAACTTCCACTCATTTATCGCCTTCCTTCTTCAATCATATCACGTATAGAAAGTCCGTTTAGCCGGTGTTTATCACGGAATTTACGCAATTCAGCAATGACGGATTTTGGGTCCGCCTTTCTTAAAGATTCCAGAGGTTGCAATACGGCAACCGGCACCCCATGTCTTGTAATGGTTATTCGCTCTCCTTTGGCTACACGATCAAGCAGTTTTGGAAGATGAGTTTTGGCTTCATATGCACCGACAGTTCCCATTTTTTCACCTCTCAGACTAGTTTAAGACCAGTCTAACATGGTTAAGCATATATGTCAACAATGATTAAAACAGGCTAATTTTGTCTTTCCGGAAGAAAGATAAAACAAACGATCCCTCTCACCCATAAACCGTAGCTTCATTCGATGCGTATCGAATAGTGCCTGCGTCGCATTGTGCGATGCATTTCATCCATCAGTTAACTTGACATGTTTTTTCCCATTGATATAATCTAAGATAAATGAGACCCGGCATACTATATATTATCAATAAGCAACATTGCCTGTCGGATAACCAAATATCATTATATCAGGCAATTTTACGTAATAATCAATTGTTGGGCATACAATGAGTTTGGGGATAGCTAATGAAGGCGATAAAAAATCAAATTGTCGTAACATCTGGGATTGATCTTCACGGAGATAGTATTCCTTTAGAAATATTGAAAGAATTTTATGAAGAAATGCCAGAACCATGGCTACTTAACAACAACCATGACCTTTCGAAACCTCCTATCGCAATTGGCTATAATAAAAAGTTTAGTGAGATTGAAGATGGAAAATGGGCTATAATGATGGATGTAGATATACTAGATGAAGAAGAATTTAAAAAGATGGGTGGTTTCAGTATATCGTACTTGAGAAATTTAATAACCATGAATCCATCAAGGCCTGGAGATATTGAAATCTTATTTAATCCAATGGTGGTAACTAAATCAGAGGTAGATGAACTGGTTGGTTTATCTACTGAAAAATTGCAAATTGATGCCAGAGAACTAATCCAGAAGGCTTATGAAATTCCTTTTGTATTAATATTAAAATTTTGTGCTTTGGCTTTTTTCACGGCTTTCTTTGGTAAAATGGGCTCTGATACATGGGACCTTCTAAGGGATAAAATTAAAAGCTTAGCACAAAAAAGGAATAAAGAAATTCTAACACCTCCTATTTGTCAGTTCATTTTCGAAAGGAGGCAACAGGATCTTCGTGTTGAAGTAATAGTTACAATTAAGGTGGATACTTTTGATTTGATTGAAACAAAAAGTTCGACTTTAGAACCGTTTCTTGAGAATATTTTCTCTTCATTCAAACAAACTAATTTTAAACGAATTTCTATATCATTTAATGAAAAAAATGAGGACTGGAAAATGGACTATTGTCTCACACAAGATGGCAAGATCCTAAAATATTAGAAAAATATGCCCAACAATCGCGCTAACTCGGACAGCCAAAAGATGTGCCGCTTCGCTATGCAGCTTTTGGCAGCTAGTTACGCGAAGCGTTGGGCATCATATAAGACAATGGAAAACGAGTTAAAAAAATATTTAAGTGAATTGGATGCAGAAGGTGATCAGTTAATTCAAGTTGGGAAAATTCTTCTCGAAAATTATGGAATAACCGAGTTTACAATTTTTTGTATAGCAATTTTGAATAGAACGATTAACTTAAATCGCGGGTATATTTCATTATTGAATGAAGAGAATTATATAGCAGCAGCTCCTCTTGTTAGAATGAATTTAGACAGTTTGCTCAGGTTATTTGCATCTACGCAATCGGAATTTGATTATGAGAGATTTGCCAATGAGGTCCGTAATGGAAAAAAAATTGCTGATATATATGACTCGAATAAAAAGAAGAAGCTTCGTGACTCAGAATTAGTAGAAAGGCTAAAAAAAATTAAAGGGTTTTCATGGGTAAAGGATGGATACAGCATTGGAAGTGGATTTGTTCATTTTAGCCACCAACATGTATATTCTGCAATGAAAATTCAAGGGCAGAAGTTTAGTGGTGGTATAAGAAAAAATGACGAGTTTGTTCCAGTGAAAGAGAAAGTAGCTGGTGCATATTACATGACACAATGTTCGAAGGGAATAAGAGTTTTTATTGGTGATTGGATTGATCATGTAAAAAAGGGGCAATTGCCCAACAAATAAATACTACAAAGGAAGGTTAAGCTATGGAGTTAACTCAGCATCTTGAGGAGATCCGCGCTGGAATCAAAGGTGGACGATTCCCAAACGAGGCGTCTGTTTCGCAAGGAATCGTTCTCCGCCTTTTAATGGCACTTGGCTGGCCCACATGGGATACACAAATTGTTTGGCCCGAATACGCACTTGAAGGCCGGCGCGTCGATTTTGCTCTCTGCCATCCATCCGCTAAACCAAAGGTGTTTATCGAAGTCAAACAGGTGGGCCAAAGTGACGGTGCGGAAAAACAGCTCTTTGAATATGCATTCCATAAAGGAGTGCCGCTAGCGATTCTCACCGACGGTAGAGAATGGCATTTTTTTCTTCCTGCCGAAGCAGGCGACTACGGTGAGCGGCGCGTATACAAGCTTGATGTCGTCGAACGTGAAACCGAGGAATCCGTTCTTCGTTTAGAACGCTATCTAAAATACGACGCCGTCGTATCGGGTACTGCACTCTTGGCAGCTCGGGATGACTATAGGGATGTTACGCGCAATCGACAGGTCCGCGAAACCTTGCCTCAAGCCTGGATGAAGCTGGTCCAAGAAGAGGACGAAATGCTTATTGAGCTGATAGCTGATCGCGTGGAGAGCTTGTGTGGATATAAACCAGACCCCGATAGTGTCGCTATCTTTCTTACCAAAAGTATCACTCTTCGTGGAGATCCCGGCACGAAAGGCTCTGAACCGGTTCCACCAGTCCCAGTCCCTGCTGGTGGTCCTAATTCTGTGGGCTTCTCTTTCCAGGGGCATTTCACAAATTGCCGCAACGCGAGAGATGTTCTCGTTTCCGTTATTGAAAAATTTGCTGAACACGACTCGACTTTCATACAGCGCTTCGTGTCATTGCCCAAGCATGGGAGAACTCGGCGTTTCATTGCTCAAAATCGAAACGAACTATACCCTGGACGTTCTGATCTTTCGCAAGAGTACTCACACCAACTTCGATCTGGTTATTGGCTCGGAACCAATGTCAGTCGAAAGCAGATTGAGCGAATTATGTCAATGGCGTGCGAAGTGGCAGGATTAATTTACGACCGAGATCTCCGGGTGAATCTTGGGTGAAGAGTGGCCGTCCAACCTGGCAGTTCACCTGACCGGTGTTGCGCTGCGCTTCACACCGGCAGGTGACTTTTTCGTTATACTCTAAGAATCAATGGAGGTGCTTATGTCAGTAATAAAAAAAATCGTTAACCTGATAGTAATGATATTTGTGTTACTTCCATATTTAGCCTACGGAGCTGAATCTGAATGGGAGACATTTTTAAAACTGAAGGACAGGTATTATTATCTCGACAAGCAACAATTTGACAAAATTTCTTGCGTTATTGAAGTTCCACTAATGGCAAATCTTATTGAACAGATAAAAAAACAGTTAGCTCCTTTACAGGAGAAGGTTGAGATAATAGAGAACCTATCAAGTTTTGCTTTGACTTATAGCCCAAAATCCGGTCTGAGTTTTTCTGATCCTGAATTTGATATAATTCTAAAAAACAAGGAAGGAATTGCTGATCCAGAAAAGGTTGAGAAAGGTATTGGTATGATGAAAAATGGATTCAAAATGCAGGTTGATGGGATAAAGAATATATTAAGTGGAATCTTTGATGATTATTGCTACCCGCGACAAGAAAATTATAAAGATTTAGTTGTTACTAAAAATAGAGAGGGTTTCATTGTTAAATACATTCGTGAAAACAGTAATGTTACTGAGAATTACCTTGGAAATACCATTAAAACTTTTCAAGATGGAATAAGCGCTAAAATCAACGCCGCACAAAAATATTTTGCAACTTCTAACAACAAGCTAATACTCAAACAAGGAAGTGCGTTAATTACTCAGCCTACGGGAACTATCAAAACAGATTTTGAAATAGAATATCAAGAGATAGAAAATATAGTTTTCCCCAAAAAAATCAAAACCCTTTTTGAACAAAATATTCAAACAATATCCCAAAAAGGAACAGTTGATATTAACTTAAGAATTGTGAAATAAAATAAATTGTATAACCATCTGCTGGTAGGGACGCGCAAAAAGCACGCGCGCCCTACAGCAGTACGTTCGCTGCAGAAAAATTACCTATCTCAAAGCATTTAATTAGCAAGTTTTTCAGATATCCATTGAGGCGGGGAATATGCTTCCCCTGGGTAGCCCTGTGGCCCAACAAATTCTGAGCGGTTCAACCATGTCGCAGCCACCTGCCGCCGCTCAACCAGGATCTGAATAATGGGAAGGGAGAATGCGAATGATTAAAGATTTCTATAAGGGATATGAAATTAGGCCAACACCAGATTTTTTGACGGAATCAGAGGAATGGTCAATCAAACTTCAAATTTTAATTGATAAAGGATATGAAGTGATTGAAAGATCATTTAGCGCAACTGGTACTTATAAATCTAAAGAGGAAGCAATAAAGCATTGCATAAACTTTGGAAGGCAAATTATTGATGGAAATGTAAAAGGCTGTACTGTGACAGATCTGTAATGAGCGGGAATGACGGGAAGGAAATAGGCGCCTGCAACCATGTCGCAGTCACCTGCCGGTGCTCAATCAGGATCTGAATAAATGGGCTTAAAAAGGTACATTAAGGTAGATTTCGAACTGTTTGCCGGGCGGCTCACATAAAATGGTAAAAAAGTTGATTGAAAGATACGCTCAAAATCCCACTCAATACCACATATGAGAGCTTGCATTATGTACACCAAAAGGAACTGAGTAAATGGATATTATGGCCATTATAGCGGAGACTTTGAACCCGCCGTGGAACTATTTCTTGATCACTATTGGTTTACTCTTGGTGCTAGTTCCTAAATTTCTGGATATCCGCAGGGAATTGGTCAATTCGAGCAAGGATCGAAGAGACTTGATTCGCAAAAAAGAGAAACTACAAATTCTGAAGTTACAGTTTGAGATTGAGGCTCTGCGCCGCCAGCATGATTTGCCGGTAAGTGAGAGTGTTTCCTCGCTTCTCACGCCAGAAGTCGTTGAGATTCCAGCTCCTGAGCTTCCTTCAGAGGAAGTCGAGATTCCGGCTCCTGAGGTTCCTGCAGAGGAAGAGGTAAAGCGTGTAATGTCGGCGAAGGCAAGTCTCGGCTCCTTTCTCTTAGCGGTTGCACAAGTAGTTTTGGCATTTTTTGGAGTCATTTTTACGATCGAAATTTTCTTTATTCCGTTTATAACTGTAAGGGAAGGTGGGTCCTATGCTGTTACAATTTTTGGCTCACTATTCTCCTTGTTGGTTACCTGGGGCATTTATAATGGGTATATGAGGCTGCGCCGTTTACGTAAGCGCATTCGACATGTTTCCTATCGGGATAGGGAGGAGCCTCACAACAGCTCCCCCCTCCCACCCCACGCAGCATACGGGTCCGTACTGCGCGAGTCGGCTGATCCCCGCAAGCGGGATTGCTCACGCTAACAGGCAGAATCAGATCCAGGGGAACGATTGCGAGGGGCTGGGGTCGGGCCGAAAGCGCCGGGATAAAACCGGAGTTTGCGGGACGCCCCTAATATTATAAGTTTCCTATCATATTAGGAACGAATGTTATAATATTAGGGGCGTCCCGGAAGTCCTGAAATGGTAGTTTTCTTTGGCGGGTGAAGTCTTTTTCAGATTGACGGTGACGGGCAAGAAATTCCGGGGAAATGATAATTTTTTTAAGAAATTCGATTAGTTCGGCACATATTTTGAAAAGCAGGTTTCGTGCCAACAATAACAGATTTTTCGCAATTTTTCGG
>JAUVVL010000045.1 GCA_030604635.1 Desulfobacteraceae bacterium | reverse complement strand
GATGCCAGCAATAGTTTTCAATCCCAGGTTTGTGCTACAACGATTAGCTTTATACGATACGCGCTCATCAATTATTTGAATGAAAAAGAACACCATATGGGCTTTGGCACCCTATTTGAAGAACTCGCGGACGAAACAGCTACGTTCACATATGCTCATAGAATTTGGCAGTTCTTTAAAGGTCTGTTCGAAATAAGTTTTTCAAAGATCTTTGAACTATTTGAAATTGAAGACGACTTTCAGTCTATTTTTGACACTCTAAATCAATCAGTTAGCCGTTTCGCACCAATTCAGGGGTGCGAAACTTGAGATATTAAGTTATTATTTAGTAGGTAAAATCAATAAGAATACTCATCGATTTTAATGAGGCCCAAAAGACTCATGGTATGTGAAAGAAAAAAAATCAAAGTTTTACACTTAGTTGCCTCTCCGGCGATTGGAGGAGCTGAAAAAGTTATACTATCTTTAACTCGAAATTTGAATAGGGAAAGATTTGATGTCGTCATTGGCATATCAATTTTATCTAAAGAAAAGAGTAACGTTTTCTGGGAAGAAGCTGCTGGTGCCGGTATAGAGGCTGTTTTGGAACCTATTAGGATTCAACATCGCTATAGTATCACACAACTCATCGACCTTATTAGGATTATAAGAAAACATCGTCCTCATATAATTCACACGCATGGCTTCAAAACTCATTTTTTCGGAATCATTGCAGCAAAGATTTTTAAGATTTCTTCTGTCGCAACAGTTCATGGCATGTATAGTAATAGACCAAAGGCATCATTATTATTTACTACGCGATATTTTGTTTTACGGAAATTCAGAAAAATCATTGCGGTTTCAGATGAAATTAATAATATATTGGTAAAAATGGGAATCTCTTATAGTAGGATAGTAACTATAAGAAATGTTCCATTCATTAGAGAAATGAGGATAGAGTCCAATAATAGTTCGCTAAGAAAAGAAAAATGCATATCAGCTAAAACTAAAATAGTCGGTTTTGTCGGTCGGCTTGAGCATGTTAAAGGTTGTAGTCAATTTGTTAAAGCTGCATACAAAGTTCTACCCCATTTTTCAGATCTAAATTTTGTAATTTTTGGAGATGGATCTAAAAAAAACAAATTAGAAGAAGAGGTGACGTCGCGAGGTTATGAAAAAAAGATAATTTTTTACGGTTTTCGGAAAAAGACAGAAAAAATATTTAATACATTAGATTGTTTCGTTTTACCTTCCTTAAATGAGGGGATACCATTGGCATTACTGGAGGCTATGTATTATGGTGTACCAGTAATCGCTACTTGCGTTGGTGGAGTTCCTGAAGTTATTAAGGATCATGAAAGCGGTATTCTAGTCCATCCTAATAATGTCGATGAATTAGCCAAAGCAATGATTGAAACTTTAAGGAACTTTGATGCAGCAAAAAAAAGAGCATTAGTAGCCAAAGAAACTATAAGTAATAATTACAGTATAGAAAAGTGGATAAACAATATTGAAAATCTTTATAAAGAATTGAGTGGGGTAATTCATAAAAAATGAATCTTATTTTACATTAGAACTATATCAAAAGATTGCCTCAGGATGAATAAAGTATATAAGACAATAAGATACAATTATTATAGAGTGTTAAGGCTTCTAGAATTCTTCAAGAAAGAAGGATTAATTAAAAGCATATCTAGAATCGTAAATTTCATAATTAGGCTAATTTATATTAAAAATGAAGGTTATTTACTTGAAAAAGTGAATCTTGAAGTAAATCATAAGACGAAACAATCTTCAAAATACGAGGTGAAAGAAATACAAGAAGCATATGACTTGTCGCACCTCTTCAGTGATTTAACTTACAATGAAGTTGATTTTCGACTACGTGATGGACAAATATGTTTTGTAGCTTTTTTCAAAAAAAAGCCTATAGGAGCCCTTTGGTTAACAACAAAAGACACTTATTTTCCTGGATTTGAGTACAGAATTGCTGCAAGGAGTAAATGGTTAAAGCTTGGAAATAATAGTGGATTTATTTTCCGTGGGGCAGTAGATATAAATCATAGAGGAAAGAATATAATGGGTGTACTACAGGATTCAGTGGCTATGAAATGTAAGGAGCTCGGAGTTGATAGAGTTCTTGGATCGATAGGTAAAAATAATATTGCAATAAGAAAGAATTCAATAAAGGCAAATTATAGAGTTAAAGAATTAGTAGTTTGCAGAAGAATATTAGGTGTTCTATTTCGGAAAGTTAAGTTAGATGAAAATTGCAATTGAACACTGTTACCCCCAATTTATAATATTTAAAAACAGCCGCTAATGGCTTGTTTGTTCATTTATTTTAATAAAACTTTTAAATGAATTGAAAAATTCGTATGGTTAATCTAATAGAGCAAAAAAATATTGAGAACCTTGCGCCAGCTGTTGTTTTAGGTTCTTCTTATACAGGGTATGGAGTTATCCGTTCTATAGCTGAATTTGATTCGAATATACAAATTGTAGTTTTTGAAAGAGAAATATTTCGGCCAGAAGCAAAAACCAAACTCGCAAAAATCGTAAGGTTTAATAACGAGTATGAATTGATCGAGAAATTGGTGGCCTTCTCATTAAAACAAGATTATAAGCCAGTTCTTTTTCTTACATCGGATTGGTTTGTTAGCTTTTTTATGAATTGGAGAGATGTTATAATAAAATATTATCACATTGATTTACCATCAAACAAAATTATAGAAAAATTATTAAATAAAGATAAGTTTTGCAAATTTGCCAGAAAACATAATTTCAAAATACCAAATACTACTTTATTGAATAAAAAGGATACAGATCAAAAAACTCTTGAGGGAATGAAATTTCCTTGTATTCTAAAACCTATTTGGAGGGATAATAAGTGGAAAAAAGCGAAATTTCCAAAGGTTTTTATTTTCAAAGAAAAAAATGAGCTGTTGGAAAAATTGAATATTGTATTCAAAATACACGACTGTCTCATTGCTCAAGAATGGATACCAGGAGCTGATAGTGATATCTACTTTTCCTTAGTATATTATGATAACCAATCAAACATGCTATCCGAATTTTCTGGACGAAAAATAAGACAATTTCCGATTAAAACTGGCAGTACATCATGCGCAGAACTGTTTAAAGTACCTTTTATAATAGAAGAGACGAAAAGATTTTTTGATATAATTAATTATAAAGGTTTTGGGTCGCTAGAATTTAAACAACATCACAATACTGCTGAGTATTATATAATAGAGCCAACTGTTGGAAGGCCAGACCACCAATCTTACATTGCAACGATAAACGGATTGAATATGCCGATACTTGCTTATTGCAGTACGCTAGGGCTTAATTTTAAAAAGAGGTTTAAGAATTCAAAACCCACAATTTGGGTGGATGATCAATTTGATCCATTAAGTTTAGTGATTTTATTTTTTAAAAGGAAGTTAAGGATCGGTGATTTAATTAAATATTTTTTTCAGCGTAAAAAGTTTCGATTTTTCAATTTTAAAGACCTTAGACCTTTTGTTTTTTTAATTCGTAGAGCTTGTATAATAATTTGGAATAAAGTATTTTAATAATGAAATCAGGATGATGCTACTTTTTAAATCAAAGGAATTGATTTAATATCTATGAATAACTATACAATTAAATACATAACACGTGTTTTAAAACAAATTGCTAAAATTGCTAATCATAGACTTCATAAACTTAAAAGGCAACGTGTTATATTAATGTATCATGGTATATCATCTGTTACCCGAAAAAATTGTGTGACTCAAGATTTATTAAATAAACAGATTTCTTGGTTGAAGGAAAGATATTTAATTGTTCCGTTATCAAGTTTAATAAAAAGATTAAATTCATCTTCTCTTAGCAATGACACGGATTTACTATCATTTACTTTTGATGATGGTTATAGCAATTTCGCTGAGCTGGCATTGCCAATTCTACAAAAATATAACTGCCACTCAACATTATTTGTGTCTTCGGGCAAAGTAGGTACGTATAATGCCTGGGATGAAAATAATAAAGGTTTTCAAAAAATGAAGATAATGTCTTACAGAGAGCTACGCATGTTGCCAGATGATTTTGTAGAAATCGGTTCACACGGAATATCTCATATCCCTTTATACTCCAAGCTACCTTTCAATGTTATATCCGCAGAAATTATTAGATCTCGCATAGAACTGGAACAACATATTGGAAAAGCTGTAAAATTTTTCGCATTCCCATACGGCGTTTATCCTTTTAAGCGTGAGTTCATCCAACCTGGAAATCAAAATTTCCTATGGTCTGGCTATAGCGCCGCATGCACTTCATGGTGGGGAAGATATAACTCTGGAAAAGATATTTTCAAGCTTCGAAGGATTGGGGTGTGGCATTCTGATTCCTTTGTTGATTTTGTATATAAATTGACTGGGTATTATGATTGGCTCGAAGTAAAAGAAAATATAAGCAGATATATTAAAATGAAAAAATGAATTTGCCGGCATTTCCCGCACCATACCGGATACGAACGATGTTCTTCTTTGATTATCGGGACTTCAAGTATAGTGGACCCCAAAAATGAGACAGTGTGTTAAGGTGTGTTTCCAAGAAAAAGGAGACACAGAATGGGCAGAAAAAAACATAACAAGGAATTGAAGGCGAGAATTGCCCTTGATGCAGCCCCTGATATTTTTACCAGGGGAAAAGACAAAGAGGCTGAACGAGATCGTTTATATAAAAAGGTATGAAAATTGCATATCAAAGTGGACTGGCTAAAAAAAAGACAGGTTGTCTGGGATGAGCGTAGGTGAGAAGATAAAATGCATAGATCCCAAAGATTCAGATCCCAGTATCAGCAGACAGTGCAACTTGATAGGGCTGCCAAAGAAAAAAAAGGAGGAGAATTATGATACGCATTGAAGGTATTATGGGGCTAATTAAAAATTTATTTAATTTTGTGTATTTGAAGATCTTTTTTATGGTATTAATACCAGTTTCGTTCTTCTATGTTAGTTACGCTTTTGGGGAAGTATATATAAGCGACCATTTTGACAACCAAGCGGACTGGACAGGTCGAGTAGATGGTAAGGGCGTCAACCCTCCTGAACCCTGGTGGAATTATGGATATTACAATTCTGAAAGGATCCATATTAGCTCGATTGATGATGCACATGGATCAGGAAAGTGCCTTTGGATTGAATGGCCTACGAGTATGACGGAATTGGGACTTATGACTCCTACAACGGTGGCTGAAAGTAAATCAACTCTATGGGTCGGTTTTTGGTTTAGACATAATGCAGGCTGGGATTGGGGTGGTGACAAAACCTACAAATGGTTTTATGGTCCGCAAGCCGGAGGTGATAGGTGGATGATAAATTTTCAATCCAAGCATGGGACTATAATTGGGGATACGCGATTAGATAGTAATATCAGCTTTGACACCAATGATGATCAATGGCACTCTTTTATAATAAAAATGAAGCATAATACCCCTTATAATTATGATGGCGAACTAAGGATGTGGATGGATGGTATTGAGGTCCAATGGACGATAGTTTATGGAACTATGACAAGCAATACGAAACTTATGTTTAATGAAACTGGATCAGTTTGGGATTCTAGTTTTCTAGTTTTCGGTTTTCAATCACGTCCTGATTGGGGAACTGGTAACCGTTCCTATTTTGATGACCTAATCGTTGCAAGCACAAGGGAAGAAGTGGAAAATTTCTTGGGCTTGCTACCATCTACACCTTTGCCGCCATCTACACCAACACACCTACAGATTTTAGAATAATTAATACTTAACGGGCTTTAGTTGGATCGATCCCGCAGATAGTGATTTTAAAGATACGATGGTTCGTTATAGAACAGATGGTATTTATCCTGTAAATCATGATGATGGGGTTGAGGTTTGCAAGGGCTCTTCGTTCGGGACGTTGGTGAAAGATTGATATATTATTTGGAATGTATTACTCATGAGATATGCCACGCAAAGCACGCATAGATGCTCCTGGAGCGCTTCAACACATCATCATACGTGGGATTGAACGCAAAGCGATCTTTAAAAGATTCCCAAGACTATCAAAACTTTATTGAGCGCCTGGGGACCATTTTAACAGATACGTCGACCCCCTGTTATGCTTGGGTGCAAATGACAAATCATGTTCACTTGCTTCCAAGAACAGGCCAAACACCCCTATCAACCGTGATGCGTCGGCTATTGACCGGTTATGCTCAACAGTTCAATCGTCGACATAAACGTCACGGGCATTTGTTTCAAAATCGATATAAATCTATTTTATGCGAAGAAGATCTCTATTCGCTCGAATTAGTTCGTTACATTCATTTGAATCCAATTCGAGCCGGCATTGTAAAAGATTCTCAAGTTTCGCACCCCTGAAATGGTGTAAAGCCTTTTAAATCATCAATTAGAGCTTCTAAATAGGAATGAAAGTCTTCGTTAATTTTGAAAAGGTCAAAAATAGTTGAAAATGAGACATGAGAATGAGGCACATATTTGACATATTTGAATCAGCCCATGAAAAATATCCCATAAAAATTTTTTGGCGTAAAAAGGGCGGAAATAATTTTCTGCCCTTTTTTTAGACCCCAGATAATAAGCAGATGGAATACTTACGAAGAATATCAAATAAGTTATAAATATTCATGGTATTCATGATAAATAAACGAAATGTTTTTGGGGTGAGTCTCGGATTTACTCTATTGCTATTGATTTATGGTGCATGGATCGAGCCCAACCTGGTGGAAGTTCGCCATTTGTGGATTCAGGATACCAAAATAAAAAAAGTGCTCAAAAATAAAATAGCAGTTCATATTTCCGATCTTCATATAGATAAAATCGGAAAACGTGAAGAAAAGGTTTTGAAGATGATTGATGAGCTCAAGCCTGACCTGATTTTTTTGACCGGGGACTATGTTAAGTGGTATGGTGATTACAAACCGGCTTTGATTTTCCTTTCCAGGTTAAAGGCTAAAATTGGAGTATGGGCTGTAATGGGGGACTATGATTACAGCTGTTCCAGAAAAAGTTGCCTTTTTTGTCATAGTCCAGACAGAACAAAACCTACAAACCGTCATAATGTACGATTTTTAAGAAATTCATTTGAACGCATTAGCCTTCCTGATGGATATTTAATCATCATGGGAATAGATGAAGGGTTTGAACAGCCTTTTGACTCTAGTGAAATATTGCAATTTTTATCCAAGGATGAATCAAACATAATTTTGAGTCATAATCCACTTGCATTTGATTCTCTGGATTATTATCAGGATGTGATTATGCTTGCGGGAGATACCCATGGTGGTCAGATTCCCCTTCCTTCATGGTTGTGGCAATTATTGGGGTATGAAAAAAACTCCCGTTATAACCAAGGGCTTTTCCGGGAAGGCCGGAAAAAAATGTACGTGACCCGGGGAATCGGGACAAGTCACACCCCAATCCGTATTTTAAGGCGTCCTGAATTGGTAGTTCTTAATTTTTAATTTTGACTGGATGAACAGGATCTCCAAGATCTTTTGTCAAATCAATTTATGGAATCAGAATAAATTTTGAATAGACTAACCTTGATTACAGCATGTCTTATAATATTAGCTACATGTTCCGGCACCGTTCCTGGGAATTTAGTGCTGTTGGGTTTTGAATCTGATGCAGAATTAGACCTACTTCACTGGAAATGTCACACACTTTTTTCCATCTCAGATGAACACGTTACCCATGGAAAAAAATCTTTACGAATGGAACTTTATCCCTCGGATTATCCGGGATTGAACCCAAAACTTGAAGTAAATGACTGGAAGAAATATGGCACACTAAACTTTGATATCTACAACCCGGAAAAAGAAGAAACTATGATCACTGTCAGGATTGATGATCAAAAGGAACATCCCGACTATGCTGACAGATATAATATGCGATTTATTCTCAAACCAGGACTGAATCTTATTCGCATCCCTCTGGATAGCCTGATTACATCCGGCACTCACAGACAATTGAACCTGACAAAGATATACAAGTTCTTAATCTTTATGGTCCACCCCCAGAGAAAATATGTTTTATATATTGACCATGTACGACTTGTTCCATAAAACCGATACCGCACTTTTTCAACAAAATCCCAAAGAACCTGTAAATCCTATAAAAAATAAAAAGGTGAATTCAGGTTGACTGAAGTAGTTCTCAGCTGCAATTTTTTTCCACAATTGGCCTATTGACTTATAGGGGAGAGATGGGGGGAAGCCATAAAAATTGACTTTCTCTTAAACTTTAGAGGCTGGAATTTTGACAGGATTAACAGGATTTTCAAGATATTATTTTCTTCATCACTTTCCTCCTGCCCGCCATCGCGAGCCGCTCAGGCGAGGCGGGCGGGGATGAAAGTGATGAAACCAAATCCCGCTTTACGCGGGGAAAAACCTATTAACGTGGCGGACGGAACGGCATGAAAATATGGCTTTCTCTTACTTTAAAGGCTTGGAAAGGTTTGAGGTTTGAGAAACTGGACACAGACCCGCCTGCCATGCGAGGCATAAGCGGGCAGGTGAACGCAGATATGCACAGATGGCAATGCGGGTGTATGATATCTTTTTGTGCACAGTTACTGTAACAAATTAGATACATTTAAAATATTGCTTGCAATTTGATGAAAAAGGCATTAATATGAAATAAACTGAAAAGGGGATGCGTTATGCCTTCAATACAGGTCAGAGATTTGCCTGAACAAATTTATCGCAAACTTCAAATCAATGCTAAAAAAGATCACCGAAGCCTTTCACAACAGGCTATTGTTACCCTAAAAAAGGGGCTTGGAATCGATTCAAACTCTAAAGAGCGTCGTCGAGAACTTGTTGGCCATATTTTATCGCGGAGGATTGCTTTTGATATTGCTCATCTTGAAGATCCGTCAAATCTTATCCGTGAAGATAGGGAAAGATAATGATTATCGTGCTCGATACAAGCGCAGCTATAGAAATTGTTATCCAGCGGGAGCATTCGACCGATTTAGGTCGTAATATTGCCGAAGCAGACTGTGTTATTGCACCAACTCTGTTTATTCCAGAAATTACAAATGTATTTTGGAAGTATTATTTATTCAATGAAATGCCTTTGGGGATATGCGAGCAAGCTATTGAAAGTGCAATGGCGCTTCCTGACGAATTTATTAGTGAAAAAGAGCTTTATAAAGAAGCATTTGCATTAGGATGTCTCACTCAAAAACCGATCTATGACATGTATTTTCTGGTGCTGGCACGCCGGAACAATGGCTATCTGATGACCATGGATATTTCCTTAAAAGAAGTAGCTATAAAGAATTCAATCCGTTTGATCTGATGCTCTGTTTTCATTAAAAAATCAGCAAGAAAGGAATAATGCTAAAGGGAGCCCGCCGAAGTCTCAATGCGGGGGCTTCAAAGGTTATGATTTTGTTGCCATCCTAAGAATGCAGATAGGTCATCAAGAAATTTCTTAAAATCATCGAGTCGACTCTGAATGATTTTTTGAACTTGGACATCATCTATTTGCCAATAAAGATGGACCAGGCGATTGCGAAATTTTGCCATCTGAACAAGAGTATCACAGAAATCAGAATCAAACATTCCGGCCTCATTCATCACCCTGAAGGTATCAGCGTAATCTTCGGGTGCGCGATAGCCATTGCGGGCGATCACGTGATTGCACATATCAATGCTTGATTCAATAGCTACAATAAAATGATACTTGGCACTTCCGATTTTATCAGGATCAGCCAGAAATTGTTTTTGTGATAGTTCCGAAAGCTTTTTAAGGCGGGCGACACTGGTTCTCAATTCTGAAACCAATTTAACCATTTTATCTTGATCATACTGGGGCATTGTATACCTCTTGCAGATATCGTTTACGAAAGGGGGCGAAATCGAAGTACTGTTTTAATATTCTTCCCTCAAAATCCGCTCGATAGCCAGGATTATGGTCAATGATTACAGTTCGTTGACGTATGACATTTTGACAGAAAGACAAGGGCGCATAATTAAGCACACGGACATCAACAGGGCACCCGACAATTTTTTCCAATCTGATCTCAAGATCTAATTCAAATTTAAGGGCCTTGACCGGGTTGACTTTTGTAACAATGCCTATATCAATGTCCGAGAAGAATTCCCCTGTAACAAACGAACCAAATAAATAGACTACTGTTATCTCATCATATTCACTCGTTAAATATGAGATTATTTGTTCCGTGAGCCTTTCTTTTTTCGATTTTTCGAACTTCTTTTTCATTGGATTCACTTAGAAATATGTCGGTAATAGTATGACTGTAATCATTAAAACGTAAAAACATCATATTTTCAATACAAAATTAATATATTTTAGCTACCTCTTTGTGTTCTGGTTTTACCCGTGGAGACTATATTATAACATTCAATCCTAAGAGGGATGGAGTTTTAATTTTGTCAATAGCATTTCAAAATGTCCCGATTGTAATTGCTGAACGGAAGGCAGATAGCTTGGTATCGAACTTGGTTGACAATTTTCATATATTCTTATATACTTATAAAAATAAGTCGAAGAAGGAGGATAAAGTCTATTATGAGCCCATTGTTATTTAAAGACATCGAACTCCTTGCCGAAATTACCGAGATTAAGAGGATCTATTCGGTAATTGAGAACTCCCTAATGAAGTCCAACCCCGCATGCTTGGTCGTTACTAGCGGGGCTCCGGAAGAGGGAAAAACCACTATGGTTGCTGCGCTTGCCGCAATCGCCGCTCGCCAGAGCGACAAACGTGTGCTGGCAGTGGATTTCCACTGGCATGCGCCGGCCTTGCACAGCTGGTTCGGGTTAGAGCCGACATTCGACATCGATGACCTCAGGCGGGAAAAGCCCGTCGTAGATATGGCACAATCATCGGGTCTGAACAACCTGGATATTCTGACAGCAAGGCAATCAACTCAAGACGAAGTTGAATGGAACGGGGCAGCACCTGCGCTGGGGACGGATATAATGAGAAAGGCACGCGAAGCCTATGATTTTGTGGTCGTGGACACGAGCTCGATATTTCCAACCAATCGTCGCATGATGGACCCAGTTGCCATTTCAAAGGCTGCTGATGGGGTGGCGTTAGTAGTCCTGGCTAATGTTACGCCGCGCCAACCACTCAAGCGCTCTCGCATGTTTCTCGAAACGGCGGGAGCAAATGTTCTCGGTGTTATCGTAAACCAATGGAAAAACCCCCTCTTCTAAACAAGCCGCTTCGCTTTCTTATTCAAAAAAGGAGGTATGATGAATTTTCAAATGAAGCGATATCTTTATGGGGTATCGAGTCGCCGCCTCTGGCTGCTGCTCATTCTTGTCCCTCCCCTTGTCTATCTGGCTTTGTCAGCTATTCGTTCCGACCGCTTCTCAGTTAAACAGGATATTTCCATTTCAAAGGATTCGCCCGTGGCATTGGCGTCAGGCCCTATAGGCATTGAGCGGATGGAAAAAATTACCTCCCGCCCAGATGATTTCTTCCAGAACAATTTTGCCGTCAGGAAATTGTACACCAACCTCTATGCAGGCACGGCAGTATATCGGGCGGATCGCCAGTTTCGCATCCTCTTAGATACCATTAAGGATGGCATGTCCTTAACGATGCCGTCTGAAAACATCGTAAGGATCACTTATCACGGTAAAGACCAGAAAATCGGACAAGCATTGGTCGGCTATTATTCGCAGCGGTTGGTTCTTAAGGCCAAAGAAGGGCTTGCCCGTAGCGAACATCGAGATTCCAAGAGTATGGTTCCAAAGCTTATGGGCGGCATGGACGTCGAGGAACATCATGCCCTATGGCGACTTGAACGTCTTTTACCTTTTGTGATGATCTGCATCGTCTCCTTGATGGGCGTTCTGGTTCTTTTGGGCGTGCTTGAATGGTCTGATCAATCGTTGAAAACTGAACGCCAAGTAGCGCGATACCTGGAGCTTCCCATTATTGGCTCCCTCCCGGATCTCAACAAAATCTCAGCAGCGCTGGTTACCAAACGCTCAAACTGAGACAGGGAGTTAGTTCATGGCAAAGGTCTCGCAAGGTTGTTTGAATGAACTCACCGCATATTATAGCAAGATCAAAAGTAAGACGACTCTGTTCTTTCTCAAGCATGCCTTTCCTATGCTTTAATATTTTATTTTTTCTCTTCTTGCTATTTGCCCGAAGCGCCGTTGCTGCCCAGGTGACATTGGCTTGGGATGCCAATGCACCCGATCCCGACGGCTACAGGCTTTATTACAAAACAGGTTCTTCCGGCCCCCCATACAACGGTATAGGGGCTTTGGAAGGTGACTCGCCAATTACCATAGAACTTGCAGAGTTGAGCGACCCTGATAATCCCGAACACGCCATAAACGGTCTAAGTGATACTGAAACTTACTTTTTTGTAGTTACTGCTTACGACTCCGGCGGCAATGAAAGTGGCTACTCAAATGAAGTGTCCTATATTCCTCCAACCCTGGTGCTCAGCAGTCTTTCTATCAGCGGTGACGATTCTGTTACCGAAAACAGCAGCGCAAGCTACATTGCCACGGCGACCTTCAGCGATGGGAGTACGCAGATTGTGACGGATAGCTCTGACTGGAGCGAGGATTCTGCCTATTCGTCTATCAACAGCAGTGGTGTGCTGACGACCTCGGAGATATCAATTGACGAGACGGTGACCATCCAAGCCGGTTTCACTCACGGTGGAGTGACTCAGACCGCGACGAAGGTGGTGACGATAGTCGAGAATCTTCCTCCAAGCACGCCGACCATTGTGTATCCTTACGATGGTCAGCCCGAGTGTGAGGTACCCCTTGATATCACCACAGAGCCTTTTTCGGACCCGGAAGGCGATTTCCACAGCCAAAGCCGGTGGCTAATCAGCGAGCAAAGCGATTTCTCCACGCTTGTTCTTGATGCCGCCAGCAACATACATCTGACGGCGGTAACCGTACCCCATTCAGTGCTAAAGCCAGAACGCACCTATTATGCCGGCGTCCGATTCTTCGATGCCTATTTTGATGCCTCAAACTGGTCCGATCCTGTTGAGTTTACAACCGGATTCATCTTCGACGATCTTGAACCAAATGGCATTCCCGATGCTTGGGAGGTGGATGACACTGTTGATTTCAATCTCGACGGTATCCCCGACAACTATCAGCCCGAGATCATCAAATGCATTCGAGCAGTGGATGGTTCAGCATATATTGGAGTTGAAAAGATTTCGGATTCCATAAGCGAGATTGAAGCGCTGGAAGTGATTGATCCGGCAACTATTTCCGACCCTGCTAACAGGCCGGCCGATCTCATCTTTGGACTCTTTTCTTTTCGGCTTCGCTTGAACCAGCCTGGCGCCACAGCTACGGTGAGAGTCTATTTTTCAGCAGGGACTTCGATAGATGACACCTTCTATAAATACGACACAATCAACGGTTGGTATGACTATTCAGAGCATACCACCTTCAATGATGACGGACAGTCTGTCACTTTAGAGCTCCAGGACGGCGGGTATGGCGATAGCGACGGGGTAGCCAATGGGATAATAGTAGATCCGGGCGGAATAGCCTCCTGGGGCACGGTCGCCGGTGGAGGTATTGGCGATACCGGCGCTGGTGGCGGCTGCTTTATCGCCACCGCTGCTTTTGGTTCAATAATGGAGCGGAATGTGCAGATCCTTTCTGATTTCAGAGACAAGCGTCTTTCATCTAATCGAATCGGGCGTGGCATTGTAAAGTTATATTACAAGCTCTCCCCTCCCCTTGCGAATTATCTGTACCGACATCCCTTCGCAAGTGCCGCCGTAAAGTACGCTTTAATGCCTTTAACCGGCGTGGCTTATTTGGCGCTGTACATACATCCTGTTGTTTTGTTCGCAGGTCTTTTCCTCCTTCTTTTCATGATCCGATCTTGTCTGAGACATCAGGGACTTTTGGGTCGGGACTAAGGGATCGGGGGTTTGGTAATAAGTTAACCCGAATTAAGTGAGGTTATATTTGGATATCAGGCGAGACAGGTAGGTTCTTTGAATGCACAAATTTTTTGCAGCTAAACTTCTATTCCCCCCGGTATGTTGAAGATTCAATGTGATAAGCTCTTTCTTGAAGGTTTTCACGGCTTCTTTGAGGGATAAACCAACCTCCAAGCCCTTGTACTTCTGATTTGAAGCAAAATCGGGAAGGTCTTCCGATAAAATTTCCTTCCCGTTACCCATAACAACCGCCCTTTCAATGGCGTTCTTCATCTCCCTGACATTTCCCGGCCAGTCATATAATAGCATATCATCCATGGCTTTTTCCGAAATAGTTAAATCGGGAAATCCCCTTTCCCGCTTGAAAATATCCAAAAAACGTTGGGCAAGCAATGGAATGTCCTCCTTTCTTTCTCTCAGAGCCGGCATATTAATCTCAACAACATTCAGACGATAGTATAAATCTTCTCGAAACCTTCCTTCAGCAACTTCCTCGGCAATGTTTCTGTTCGTGGCTGAGATGACTCTGACATCAACGGAGATCGGTTTATTGCCGCCGACTCGATAAAAAACGCCTTCTTGTAGAATCCGAAGTAGTTTTGCCTGCATTCCCGTACTCATCTCGCATATCTCGTCAAGAAAGATCGTGCCCCCATCTGCCAGTTCAAATTTTCCTATCTTCCGGCCCGTAGCCCCTGTATAGGCCCCTTTTTCATGCCCGAAAAGCTCATCCTCCAGCAATGTCTCCGGCAAGGCTGCACAATTCAGAACAATCATTGGCTGATTCTGCCTGGAGCCCTCCCGATGAATTAACCGGGCCAACAATTCTTTGCCGGTTCCGCTTGCTCCTAAAATAAGGACGCTCGCTTTTGAATTTGCCACCTTAATGGCATCGAAGGTGACTTTTCTTAAAGCATTGCTCTCCCCGACAATCTCATACTTGATGTCGAGTTCTTTTTTAAGATCATTGATTTCTCTTTTATCACGTGCAATTTTCCGAGCATTACCGATTGCCAGAGCTGCCAGTTCAGCAAATACAGATAGAATCGCTAAATCCTCTTTCTGAATGGGTTCCCCGGTTACCTTATCAATGATTTCAACGACGCCTATTGTTTCGCCTTTAACCTTCATCGGCACACAGGCAATGGATTGGGTTTTAAAGCCTATTGAATCACTGATTTCTTTGTACCAACGTGGGTCCGCATTGACGTCCGGTACAAGCAGGGGCTCACCTTTTTCAGCTACAAAGCCTGCAATACCCTTGCCCATGTCGATCTCAAACTTTTTGACATCAACCTTTTTCTCGCCTGTAGCAACCTTAAAATAAAGTTTTTTTGTTTTCTTATCGACAAGCAGAAGCGAACAGGCTTTAGAATCCATCATCCTGGTGGCTGTTTCAATGATTAGCTCGAGAAGCTGGTCCAGATCCTGCACAGATGAGACCCATGCGGATATTTCTCTTAAACGATCTATTGAAGTAGCGGGATTTATTAGCTTTTTATCCATGGGTTATACATTAATTGCCAGAATGCTCATAAGCTTGATTAAAAAAATACTATCAAAGAAAGGGATTCAATCAACAAGAGTGTTTGCAGGTGTGAGGGAAAAACTCATCTTTTATGGCAGAGTATATGCGTGGAGCGGTTTTTTGTCAATTCATTTAGCCCGCATTTCTCATGAAAACTTAGCTGGCTTTTATTTTTGTTAGTAAATATAAAGATATTAATTACTTAAATTGACATAGACGGATAAATTGACTAAACACTCTGATATTTATCTTTTTTTTAGATAAATTCTTCACCAAAGGCGAGCCAGGGCGGCACAGTGCCTTCGGCATGACTCCTTCGGCGTCTGCGTTATTCAGCCCTCGAAGTAGAGTATACTACGTCTTCGGGCTGAAATGCCTTGTTCCTGCACCGCTCTGGCTCGTGAGAAATGCGGGTTAGCTGTCGGATCGCTTCGAATATTGTTTGAATGTGATCATCGTGTTTTTCCAAACGTTGCTCTAAATCAGAAAGTTTACGAGCAAGTTCTTTATGTGTTGCCAATATCTGGCGGAGCCTGACAAATGCACGTACGACGAAGATGCTGGATTCAATAGCGCGTGGGGTATTAAGAACACTTGCGGCCATGATCTCAGAAACTGATTGCCCGGCGTTGTGGGCTTCTCCGACTTCAATATATCTGGGCTTACGGGTAAGCTTCGGCTTGGTTGCGGCGGCTTATTCTTTTTTTGGAGTTTCTTGAATCCCATGGGTTTTGCAATATCTGCGAATAAGATCTAAGAAAATCGATCCGTATTTTTCCAGTTTATGATTTCCCACTCCGTAAATTTCGCGAAAGCTGTCCCGG
>JAUVVL010000170.1 GCA_030604635.1 Desulfobacteraceae bacterium | reverse complement strand
GTTATTGAATATTATTTTTCTACTTTTTTCTTGCAATGCATTCTTTTCTTTCAGATAAGAGTGTGAAATTGATATATTTTTTTATTTCCTTTGTGCCTTTGTGTCTTAGTGGCTGAATAGTTACGAATTATTAACTTTATAGAGCTATTTAGCGTCCTTCCGTATGGAAACTACTTGGGGTCTCTGAACAGCGCAATAATGCCTGTTCTGGCAATCTCCTTGATACCGATCGGTTTTAAAAGATTTAAGATGGCATTTATTTTGCCCTCATCTCCGGTGACTTCTATGGTGTAGTGTTCGATCCCCACGTCAACCACCTTGCACCTGAAAATATCGACAGTCCGCAAGATTTCGGCACGGTGCTCGGGCTTGGCGACGACCTTTATCAGAGCCATCTCCCTCTGGACAAATTCCGTACCGGTGAGATCGTGGACCTTGATGACATTAATAAGCTTGTTTAGCTGTTTTTCGATTTGTTCAATAATCGGAGGATCCCCTTTTGTGACCAGGGTAATCCTCGATATAAGCGGATCTAATGTTTCTGCAACGCAGAGGCTTTCAATGTTATAACCTCTTCCACTGAACAATCCCGCAATCCTGGAGAGTACACCGGGCTCGTTGTCGACCAGAATCGAAAAAATATGTTTTTCTTCTGTCATGAGTAATATCCTTTCTATACCAAAAGCATTTCCGTAGCAGCTGCCCCTGCCGGAATCATAGGGTAAACACATTCTTCTTTTTCTACCACAAAATCCATTATTACGGCTTTCTTGGAGGCGAGGCCTTTTTTTAGCATGGGTTCAACTTCCTCTGGCTTGGTAGCTCTCAAACCGACGGCACCATAGGCTTCAGCCAGCTTTACGAAATCGGGAGCATGCTCCAGGGATGTGGAGGCATAGCGCTTATCGAAAAAAAGTTGCTGCCATTGTCTGACCATGCCAAGATATCCGTTGTTCAGGATAACAACTTTTACCGGAAGGCCGTATTGTGCTGCTGTGGACATTTCCTGGATATTCATCTGAATACTGCCGTCTCCGGCAATATCAACCACAAGCTTATCAGGGCAGGCAAGCTGTGCTCCGATGGCTGCCGGAAGGCCAAACCCCATGCAGCCCAGGCCACCAGATGTAATAAAATGGTTGGGTTTATCATAGTGATAATACTGGGCCGCCCACATCTGATTTTGACCTACTTCAGTGGTTATAATGGCGTTGCCTTTTGTGAGCTGATAGAGTTTTTCGACCACATATTGCGGCTTGATAACATCTTTCTGCTCATACGCCAGCGGTTTTGTGCTTTTCCAGTGACTAATCTGATCAAACCATTTTTTCCGCTTTTTCTTGAGATCGCCCAGATCTTCCTTGTCTATCAACTTGTTAATTTGGCCAAGAGTGATTTTGCAATCGCCCACAACAGGTACAGTAACAGGAATATTCTTGCGGATGGAAGTTGGATCAATATCAATATGCACGATCTTGGCATTGGGTGCAAAAGCATCTGTCCTGCCTGTAACACGGTCGTCAAAACGGACGCCGATGCCGATTAAAAGATCGCATTCGCCGATAGCCATGTTAGCCCGATAAGTGCCGTGCATGCCGACCATGCCTAACCACAACGGATCAGTACCAGGGAATCCGCCCAGGCCCATCAGTGAAGCCGTCAAAGGAATTTGGTTTTTACGGGCAAGTTGAGTCAGCTCCTTGGCAGCCTGTGAAAGTATAACACCACCACCGGCAAAAATAACCGGCTTTTTGGCATCCTTGATCATCTTTACAACCCTTTGCAACTGTTTTACGTTCGGGCTGTAGGTAGGTTTGTAAGACTCGAGCTTGACTTTTTTGGGCGCCTTGTAATCGATTACATTTACCGACACATTCTTGGGGATATCCACAAGGACAGGTCCCGGCCGGCCGGAGCTGGCGAGGAAAAAGGCTTCCTTGATAATCCTGGCAAGATCCTCGGTGCGTTTTACAAGGTAGTTGTGTTTGGTGATCGGTCTGGTTATACCGACGGTGTCGACTTCCTGAAAAGCGTCATTTCCGATAAGATGTGTCGGAACCTGCCCGGTAAATATTACAACGGGAATCGAATCCATATAGGCGGATGCAATGCCGGTTACGGTGTTGGTTGCGCCGGGACCGGATGTTACCAGGCATACCCCCACCCGACCGCCGGCCCGGGCATAACCGTCAGCAGCATGAACCGCACACGCCTCCTGTCGAACCAGGACATGCCGGATATCGGTTTTGTCGAGTTCATCATAGATGTCGATGACTACACCGCCAGGATATCCGAAGATCGTATCAACACCTTCTTCTTTTAAGACCTTCATCATGATTTGTGCGCCTGTTAGTTTCATGTTCCTTCCTTCCATTTTTGTTAATTGATATTCTTTATTTTACGACCGCTCCTTCACTTGCCGATGAAACCATGCGTGCATACCTGGCCATATAGCCGTGGGTTATTTTCGGTTTCAATGGAGACCATCTGGATAATCGGTCCTCGATTTCGCGGTCGGGAACTTTGAGTGTTAACTTTTTCGCTGGAATGTCGATGGCAATCAGGTCTCCGTTCCAGACAATTGCAATGGGTCCTTTTTGCATGGCTTCCGGTGAAATGTGCCCGATGGCCGCGCCTCTGGTTCCGCCTGAAAAACGGCCGTCGGTAAGAAGCGCAACATGAGCATCTAATTTCATGCCGGCGATGGCCGAAGTCGGCGTCAACATCTCCCGCATTCCCGGGCCTCCCATTGGCCCTTCATAACGCACGACGATAACATCACCTTTTTTGATCTGATTTTCCATGATGGCCCGGGTTGCATCCTCTTCGGAATCAAACACCCTGGCAGGCCCTTCATGGCATAACATCTCATCCAGGACAGCAGATTGCTTTACTACGCAGCCCTCAGGTGCAAGGTTGCCGAAC
The DNA here is from genome assembly GCA_030604635.1 of Desulfobacteraceae bacterium. GTDB lineage: Bacteria > Desulfobacterota > Desulfobacteria > Desulfobacterales > UBA11574 > JAUVVL01. The sequence goes on along the minus strand of JAUVVL010000170.1, from coordinate 5,577 downwards.
AGCACCGCAAGCCCTCCCTGTTCATGATACGGGTTGTCAGTTGATCTGATGACATCATCATCTAATATGCGTATATTTTTTATATTTTCTTCGACGGTTTGGCCGGTTACGGTAAGGCATTCATTGTTGATCAGGCCGGCTCTTGAAAGTTCCTTGATCACCGCGGGGACGCCGCCCGCGCGGTTCAGGTCTTGCAGATGATGACTTCCGCCCGGGCTGAGTGAGCAAAGATGCGGTGTTATTTTGCTGATTTCGTTGATCTGGTCAAGATCGATATCTACATTTACTTCCCTGGCGATTGCCGCAAGATGAAGCACCGTATTGGTTGAACATCCAAGTGCCATATCCACGGTCAGCGCGTTTATAAAGGCCTGTTCTGTCATGATCTTGGTGGGCGTGATCTTTTGCTCGAAAAGACGGAGGATCTGCCTGCCGGCTTCCTTGGCAAGGCGGATACGGGCCGACATCACCGCAGGAATCGTGCCGGTGCCGGGCAAACCCATGCCGATGGCTTCGGTCAGGCAGTTCATGGAATTGGCGGTGAACATACCGGCGCATGATCCGCATGTCGGACAGGCCGCTTCTTCAATAAGCGTTAGCTGTTCTTCGGTCATATTCCCGGAAAGGACCGCACCAACGGATTCAAAAACCGTGATCAGATCGATCTTTTTAGAATCGGTCTTTTCAGGATGTTCTCCGGCCAGCATGGGGCCGCCGCTGATTACAATGGCAGGGAGATCAAGTCGAGCAGCCGCCATCAGCATTCCAGGTACAATCTTGTCGCAGTTGGTCACCATGACCATGGCGTCAAATGCATGGGCTGTTGCCATAACCTCGATGGAGTCGGCGATCAGTTCCCTGCTTGCAAGGGAATATTTCATCCCTTCATGATTCATGGCAATACCGTCACAAATCCCGATGACGCCGAATTCAATCGGCGTCCCACCTTCCATGTAAACCCCTGCCTTTACAGCTTCCACGATTTTGTCCAGATGAACATGGCCTGGAATAATGGTATTGGCTGAATTGGCAATGCCGATCAGAGGTCTTCTGATTTCAGCATCCGTGTATCCCATTGCCTTAAAAAGGGAGCGATGAGGCGCCCGTTCGACGCCTTTTTTAACTATGTCGCTTTTCATAGGATCTCCTTGCAAAACTAAAAAAAAATCCGTTACCAGCTTTGGGGCTGATAACGGATTTTGAATTTTTTCTTAGTTATAAAATCAGGCCATTATCAACCCCCTGCCTCGCAGCAGATAAGTACATCTACTACGAGGATAATAATAAGGCTAATAAGGTTGGTAATAGCTAAAATATTTTTCATGATATCCATATAATCGAATTTTGAATAATTTCAATTAACAACCCATAATACGATTGTCAAGCATTTTCTTTATCAGCGTTTTCCTTTCTGCCGACTCAAGAGGAATTGGCCCGCCCTGTGGAGTCCCCCATAAGGGGTCAGCACAGCGGAAATTCATTGGGCAAGCATTCCATCGGGAGGTTTTTTCGGCAATTATATTTATTCAGTCTTGATTTAGTTGTCAAAAAATGACAATTTCCATATTGCACTTAGGTCACTAATACATGTTGGATCTGAGACCTTTGCAAAACGCCCCCTTTTGCCTCCCGCCATTGGCGGGATGTCAGGCTCAACATTTTGCACGAAGTGAAGCTTTAGCTTTATCCTCAAAATACTCAATGTATTCCTGCCTGCCCCGTAGGTCCGGAAGATCGTACTGGGGTGGTTAAAATTTTTGTCTTCCTTGAACTTGAATCCCGCTTTAGCGGGAAGCATTTTTCAAAGGTCTCGATCTTTCGGGAAAACTCAGTAATGGTATCGTAGCTGGGCGATATGGATGGCATCGGAGGTGACTTTATAAATGATTCTGTGCTCTTCATTGATACGGCGGGACCAGTATCCTGAAAGTGCGTGTTTTAGCGACTCAGGTTTCCCAATTCCTTCAAAGGGGTTGCGTTTGATTTCTTTAACGAGTGTGTTGATTCGCCGGAGGATCTTCTTGTCGGTCTTTTGCCAATACAGGTAATCCTCCCAGGCATGGTCGGAGAAAATCAGTTTCACTCTGTAAGCTCCCTTTCGGTTCCCCTGCCGTCTTCAAGTTGAACGATGGATTCGATTAAGCGTCTGGTGTTTTTCGGGGAGCGCAAGAGGTAAGCTGTTTCCTCGAGTGCTTCGTAGTCCTCAAGAGACATGATGACTACGGAATCGCTCTTTTTTCGTGTCACGATCATCGGTGCATGGTCTTTACAGACCTCATCCATAGTTTTTGCCAGGTTCTGCCTGGCAGCTGTATATGTTATCGTTTTCATAGGGACCTCCTGTACAACTAGATGTACATATAGAAGTGCTGTTTTGTCAAGCCCTAAATTTTTTGACCCGACCATGGCATGAACTCTGACCGGGATTCCGCTGCGCTTTATCCCAGCAGGTTTTGTGGGTTAGGGCTCGCGAAAAGAGGAAACAGGGAATGAGCATATTTGATGAAGTGGAGTCCGTTTTCAGGAAAGAAAAGGCTTTGGCAAGAAATGTAAAAGTGTATCTTTGTCAGAGAAATACGGGTGAAAAATTAAAAGATATTGGTATCCATTTCGGTATCGAGGCATCCGGTATTTCCCAGGCGTGCCGACGTGTAGCACCCCTTTGCTTTTGAAATATTCAGTTTGATGAAGGAGTTTCAGAATGGATCATATTGATAGAAAGTATCTTTCGCCCACTGCAATCATTGACAGCGATCATGCGACAATTGTCGAATATGCAAATGAAACCGTGAAAGACGCGGGTAGCGACCCTATCGATAAAGCTGTAAAACTTTATTATGCGGTGCGGGATAATATCTGGTATGATCCCTATTATCCGTTCTATCTTCCGGAGCATTATCGGGCTAGCAATTTACTTAAAAGCGGCCGGGGATTTTGTGTGAGCAAAGCCTCACTCCTCTGCGCTCTTGGAAGGGCTTGCCATATTCCGTCCAGAGTTGGGTTCGCCACCGTTCGCAATCACCTGGCCACCCCCAAGCTCATTGAATTCATAGGCTCTGATCTGTTTGTCTATCACGGATTTACAGAATTTTATCTGGCGGGCAAATGGGTTAAGGCAACCCCTACATTCAATATCGAATTGTGCGAAAAACATCATGTAGCCCCCCTTGACTTCAATGGCCGTGAAGATGCCATTTTTCATGAATATAATAAGGATAAAAAACTGTTTATGGAATATCTGGAGTATCATGGGATATACGCAGATATACCCGTGGATGTCATTCTGGCGGCATGGAAAAAGGCGTACGGCAAAGCGCGCATCGAAAAATGGATTAACGATTTAGAAAAGTCAAGTCTGCTCAACCCGGGTCAACTGCAGTGAAAAAATCATTCCTTTTTGCACCTGTGCAGTTATAAAAGAGTCAAGAGCGGTCTTGACACGTTATTCATAACGAATATGGAAGTCGGAGAATACATGGAAAGTGATGAAAATGAGGTCATGGATCTATGGCATAAATGTAATTTGGTTGTGCCATGGGATAATCCGAAACAGGATATTGAAAGGAAGTTAAAGGTAGATCGTGATCTCTTTATCGTAGGTGAAGAAAACAGCAAAATAATAGCCAGTGTAATGGGAGGGTATGAAGGTCATAGGGGCTGGATTAACTGTTTGGCCGTGCACCCTGTGTTAGCGGTCATTTATAATGACTCAGTAGCGGACAATTGTAACTAATCTTTATGGAAAAATTGAAAATGCAAAACTTGATGACGTTGTTGGTCAGCGTTATCTTTTCGATTCCCCAATTGACATACACATAAATATTGTGATAATGTGTATTCAAAAGAGATAAATGAGGTGAAATAATGAAACGTACTAATGTCATACTGGATGATAAACTTGTTGAAGATTGCCGAAAGGCAACCGGTATCAAGACTCAAAGAGCATTAATTGATCATGCTTTGAGGGAGTTGCTTCGACACGAATCTCAAACCAAAATTCTCGAACTCAAAGGCAAAATTCACTGGCAGGGCGATTTTGCCGAGTGGCGTCGAGGACGTAAGACATGATGATCCTTGTCGATACTACTGTTTGGATTGATTTTTTTGCTGCACGGCCCATAGCTCATGTTGAAGCCTTGGAGAATTTGATAAATGATAGAGAGGATATATGCATCTGCGGAATCATTTTGGCTGAAGTACTTCAAGGCATTCGGAAAGATTCTGAATTTCAAAAGGTACGAGAGCTATTTAATAATTTGATCTTCCTGCCTATGCATTACCCCGTCTTTTTAAAATCTGCCGAGATCTTTAGAAAATTACGTCGTAAAGGAATCACAATCCGCAAATCTATGGATTGTATGATCGCATCTGTTGCTATCGAAAACGACATACCGATTTTGCACAATGACAAGGATTTTCAACCTATTGAAAAGCACTGCAGTTTAAAAGTGCTATCATTAACTGAAAAAAGAAAATTTATATTCGAAGAAGATGGCATCGGACACCTCGGGCATGGATGATATTTAACACGAGATATAACCTTTTATGAGACAATTACAATATACAAATAGAGTGTATCGAACTGATCCTAAAACCGTTTCCTTGCTTGCAAGGACCTTCCCTGAACCCGTATTTTATAGCCAACTTCTTGCCATTGTCTATAGAGCAAGTGCTAAAGCAAAACGTGGCCAATATGGTGGCGCAGAGTGGTGTCAGAGCAGCTTTGATGTTCTCCGGTCGTTAGAAAGCGTTGGGTTGTGTGTGGAGATTACAGGAATTAAGTATCTTGAGCAACTTAAGACTCCATGTGTCGTTATTGCCAACCACATGAGTGTCCTTGAAACATTTGTACTTCCTGTTATTGTTCGACCGTTTCGGAAGATGACATTCGTTGTCAAACAAAGTTTGCTTGATTATCCGATATTTAGACACGTCATGCGCTCACGCGATCCTATTGCTGTCAGTCGGACCAATCCTCGCCAGGATTTGAAAGCCGTGCTGGAAGGAGGAATAGATAGATTGAAAAGGGGAATTTCAATTATCGTCTTTCCTCAAACGACCCGAACACGTTCAATTGACCCCACACGGTTTAACACGATTGGTGTCAAACTTGCCAAAAGGGCCAACGCGCCTATTGTTCCCCTTGCCCTGTTAACCGATGCCTGGGGGAACGGGAAATACCTCAATGATTTTGGGAAAATTGATTCGTCAAAAAACGCCTATTTTGCTTTTGGGGAACCGATGTGGGTTCAAGGTCGAGGAACCGATGAGCATCAGGCAATCATTGATTTTATTAGCAGGAAACTGCAAGAATGGAAGGATGAAAGAGGGAAAGGATAGTTGGCAAAATCCTAATGTTGCATAAACGATACTGCGAGAATGCGAATAAACAAAAAGTAACAGTTCAGCCACTAAGTCACAAAGCCACAAAGAAGGGGTATGAATTATAAACATTTTCAAAAATAGAATAATCCATATAAAATTGACAGGCAAATGTACTGGTTTTCTTTTCAATTTTATCGCACCTCTAATTAAATGACATTAAAAGAATTATAATATAATTTTAGTGTCTTCGTG
>JAUVVL010000186.1 GCA_030604635.1 Desulfobacteraceae bacterium | reverse complement strand
TCCAAGAATAGCCGTTTTTTGGTCTTAAACATACCATTTTGGGTGCAAAATAACAGCTCTAAGGATTTTTTTAAAAATTATATTAGCTTAAAAGGTCCTTTTTGGGGTCAAAAAGAGTCGTTTAAGACGATTTTAGGCCCTATTTTAGGCCTCTTTTGCAGTTATTATAGTTGGTTAACATGGCCCGACCCCAAATCAACAAATCAACAACCGATCGTCTGTAAATATCCATTCTGGCTGGCCCAGGTCGATTCTGGCGGGTTTTCTATCCGAATCCATGGGAAGGTGTATGAGTGAGTTTTCAAAACGTTCAAAATAAATTTAAAAAAACTTTGTGGCCGATTTACTCTGGAATCGGTGGCCGGAATACTCCGGAACAAGTGGCCGATTTAAGCGGAATATGCAGCATAAAGCACCACAGCATAACAACACCCCCAATACAACCACCATGCTATTAATCCCATTCCGTTTCTGATTAGCATAGTAATGGCAAATTTTCTATATAAAGAGAACATAGCTTACTTCGGAGAAAGGCATGAGGCCAATATGGTTTACCGGTTCTCACTGCCGCCACTGGTGGCCGATGCATTTGCCAGAAAAGACACCACATATATCAAAGGAGAAAATGTATTGGCATTGATAAAGGGAATAGCTCCGACATTTTCCCTCAATCCTTTTTTGCTTCTTACTCCTCACCACTGACCCTTGACCTTCACTATTCACGCCTCCCCCCTTTCCCCTCAGCCATTATCTTTCATTCAACCTCTGCCTTTCGGCATCCCCTCTCTGTTGCCCCTAATTTGATATCTCTGTTGCCTGTCATTAGACTTCTGCATGCGGTCCTCCGACCGCCCTCCTTTGTTCCCTGATTCCTGTACCTTGTCCATTGACCGCTGTCCCCTGACCTCTGACTTCTGCCCTCTATCTTCCGACTTCTGAGACTTGTTCCACGAGCGCGACAAATCATATTTTCTCTGCAGGGGCTCAACATCGGGGTTCGGTTTCGGCGCCTTGTACCGAGCGGGCGGGGCTTTTTTTCGATCCACTTTTTCGTTTGACCTGGCCATAATCGGGGATCTGGAAAATTTTTCTTTGTTCGGCTCTGGTTTTTTTGAAGCCTCTTCCTCCAGCATATTCTGCCGTTGGGTCTCTCGACCCTGACGTTCCTTTCGATATGTGCGCACCTCTTTCTCCCGTTGCGAGAATTCCCTTCGCTCTTTTTCGCTCAGGGGCTTGAAGCGATAGGCACTGGCCTTGGTTTTCCCGGCACGGTCGATCGGCATGACAAAGTCGAGCCGTTCGGGTCCTGACGATCCGCCTGCCTTGTCAGGCCCTGTGCGGTGATCAAAGCTTCTGGGCGGCTGTAACCCTTCGACTTTTCGACGCTCACGAAATCTTGTCTGCAAATGGTTCTCCCACTCGTGATCGTTCCGATGATTCCAGCGTTGATGGGCATAGATGGGATCATAGACAACCCGTCTCGCATGCAGCGAAAACCATGGATAGATCCCCTTTCTGTAATACCGGGGCGCGTAATAATCCCCATAATAATAGTGGGAATACCGGGGTCGCAGAAACAGGACGTCATCAAAGACGTTTAGATCAATCACAAAGCCGGGTGAGAACGAAAAGGTCAACCCAAGGTGCACCCGCGGCGGAAAAAAAACCGGCGCGAACAGAACTCCACGATGGATGACGATATAGTCCCAGTACCCACCCACAAAGATATATCCACGCGGCGTCCAGATATAGTGGGTAGGCACCCAGATCCAGTCCGGGTGCACGACGGCCCAATAGCCGGGCCGCCAGGCATAGCGTCCATATTGCCATACCCAGCAGCCGGTTCTCCAAGTGTAATCCGGCGAAGGTGCATTACTACTGGGTCCGACTTCTACCGATTCAGGCGGCTCGGGCAGGTATTCTGTCTCTTTCGCCTTCACACTGGCCCAGTAACCGGGAATCCACTGATATCCCTGTCCCGCGGGGGTCCAATAACCGGGGACCCACTGCCGACCCGGCGGCGGTACTCGCCAAATCCCACTCACCCAGATATATTCGTTCCTTTCATCATCCCAGGCCCAGTAACCGGGAATCCACTGAACGTTCCCTTCAGGTTTCTGTTCGGGCGGAATCTCCTCGATGAGGGCCGGCGGTGCCTTGGGCGACACGATTCCCGGCTCAGGATCCAATGCCACTGCCTCCGCAAATGCCTCATGTATGGGACCCGAGGCAAGCACTTGAACATCGTCCTCCGGCACCGGGGCTGTTTTCTCGGCAGCGATAATCGGTCGTGGGCCGAATCCCAGTCCAAATGCCGTCAATGCCACAACCATACAAAAACATTGGATAAATCTCAGTTTCACCATGGATCTCTCCTTTATCATTTTGGTATTATCAACGCAATCACGTCAGACTAGCTTCTGGCAGTGATGGTCTCTAACCGACTACTCACGCACGTTTAATGGGTTAAAGATAATGATTCTTTCTTGACCTGCCACTACATAGACGCACCAAGAGCGTTTTTAGTTTACATAACAGGCACGGAGGTTGGCCACGGCCGGATCAACTCCGCCGAAGTAGTCCAGGGGGCATCATACGTCATCCCGGACATGCGGCGGTTTATTAGGTGCCAAAGCTTGAATAGTGAATTACCCGCGTCTGATTTGGGGTCGGGCCACTCTAAGTGTCTGAAAAATTGGGGGAAAAAGCTCCAAGAATAGCCGTTTTTTGGTCTTAAACATACCATTTTGGGTGCAAAATAACAGCTCTAAGGATTTTTTTTAAAAATTATATTAGCTTAAAAGGTCCTTTTTGGGGTCAAAAAGAGTTATTTAAGAAGATTTTAGGGCCTATTTTAGGCCTCTTTTACTGTTATTATAGTTGTTTATCGTGGCCCGACCCCAAATAAAACAAATAAAGAAAACCCGGCACTCTGTGCCGGATTTTCTCTTCTTTTTTCATTTTGATTTTCATGAAAATAATTGAAGCTGAAGCCATCTCCATAGACATACCGATCAAGGCGCCGTTGAGGGTGTCCGGTGGGGTAATCCTTGATTTCTCCAGGGATATCATTGTGAAGATAACCGATGAGAAGGGAAACACAGGATACGGTGAAGGTGCTCCCAGGATAAGAATTACAGGCGAGACAAGGAAAGAATGCCTTTCATTCCTCAACAATGAACTGTTTCCGAATCTGAAGGGTGAGGAAATATCAATTGGTAATATATCTTCAATTCTGGATGAGTTCACTGGACATCATGCGGCGAAGGCGCCTGTTGACATGGCCGTTTACGATATCATGAGTAGAAGTATGAGTGTACCATTATACCGGTTCCTTTGGATCTTGGGGACGTATATTCGATTATAACTTTACCCATTTTAAGGTAGATCTACGGGACCGATGGTGAAAGATTGACATTTGAAAACTGTATGCGTGTAAAATTGTAATAAACCAGGACGTATAAGGACTTCCATTATGACAGGGTCCATTCTTTCTTATCACCAAGCAGATTCGATAAGACTCCTGCGATTTGCGGGGCGTCCATAAATATATAAATAACTTTCTGAAACCTCTTTAGTGGTTGGAGTTCCGGGGTGCATTTTAATTATTCTTTGGCCCTGCTCGTGACATCAGGGGAATTTTTCTATATAGACAGGAGTACTGACATGATGATGTTGGTTACAAATCTTTACTTTTCCCAAATGCATGCTTGAGGCAATACACCCCGCAAAAAATGAAGCCAAAAATATTTGCGATTGCCTAACGTTATCTTCAATGTTATTGTATCCGAGTAAAAGTGTTTTAACCTTTATTGTTCAATTTATTAAGATACGACTATGAGGAGGAAAAATGGAATCAGGTGAAACCGGTGGGAAGCTCGCTGAGATGATAAAAAAAGCAATCCGTGATTGTGAACTTACAACTTCCGAACACAATCAAATTCTAGCCGTTGCAGATGAGGATGGAATAATCGACTCGCAGGAACAAAATCTTTTAAAACAGTTGCAGGATCTAATAGCTAACGGAACTATTAAAAAGGTTCCTGGTTAACTATAGGCCACACTTTGGCTTTTTTAAAAGATTTGATTGTTAGTGGAGGTACAGGTGGAATATCCCCTTGTACACGACTACTGCTTTCTACAAGTTTAACACATCCTAAAAGAATCAAACTTACTTTCGCAAATCTAAAACTTTTGCGGCATCTGAAAAGCCAACATACATGCGCATTTTTGAATTAGAAGGTAGCAGATACCTGCAATGTACCTCATCTCATTGAAATTACATTAAAAATATGATGCTCTTTACATATCTTTGCTGATCCCATCGCTATTAAATACCACAATCATAACATCCTTATGCTCCCCCACTGTATACCAATCATCCATATAAGTAAAAAAAAGGGGGTCAGGTCTTCATTCTTGACAAAATGCGCAGAAGTTGCGTCGCGGTAGGAATGCGGGTTGATTTTCTAATAATATTTACGTGAAATCTCTAATTATTTTAAAGCGACAGATAATTTTTCGTATTATTTTATTATATATGGACCGACCGGGAAGATCGGTCCGGGTTTACTTTTAGAATTTCAATTCTTCATCTTGATTTAGCCCCAATCGATCCATAAGGAACCACTGATCGTTACTGATTTTTTTAACACTCATCAGCATCATATTTACCATAAGATCACTTAGTCGTTCAATTATTTCATCGATATTTCTTTCATACTCCCATTTTTCGTGCCTTGTCATCATAACATCCTCCTTAACGTGTAATTATCAAAAGATTTCTGTAGCCGCCAATCTGACATGTTCGGCATTGACTTGAGCCGACTGTTGATCAGCAGCGGCGATAAGGGCGCCGCGAGCCAGATGGTTTGCTTTTCTAAAAAGACCGCCTGAGCCTTGATGGATGGCGGTAACGGCTGTTTGGTCAAAAAGCATCTGATCAACGCCGGCAATAGTAAGATGATGCTTAAGGTAATTTTCCATTCCGTTAAGATCAACACCTTCAAGATGGCTTTTTGCTACTACTCTGGAAGCCAATGGTTAAGAAGATCGATACATCAGTTTGTCGATGAGATTATTTTGTCCTGCCAGGATGATCGGCAGCCAGGGTTTGGAGTCTTTTTCGAACTGGCATATGGTATGCAGTTCCGCAAATACTTCGAGACGCATAACTGATGCTTCATCTACGATCAGGACGATTTTCTTTTTTTTATCACAGATCAGATCGGTTATTTCTTTTTTAATCATCCTGACCATAATAACTTTGGAGTTGCTTGAAAGATGGATATCCAGTGCATAAACAAATTGTCTGTAAAATTCCATAATAGAGCCTGAAGAGGCGGTTATGTAGAGGGTCCGATACTCTGATGGATGTAGTTTTTCCAGGGCATATCTTAGGGCAGTGGACTTGCCGCTGCCCACTTCTCCGGTAACAATCCCAATGGCGCCCAGGCGTGTGACATAATCAAAGCGATTTTTGATATCCATAAGTTCCGGTGTTTTTAAAATTTCAGCCACCCTGATATCTGTGCCGAACGGCTCTTTACTGAGTGCGAAGAACGTGCGGTAATTATCGTTCATCTTGATTCCTCCGTTTAGAAGACCAGAGCTTTCCGCCCCGGTAACTGGGTGTATGGTTGTGAACGTGGATTTGCGGGTTATTGTTTTTATCTCTTTTAACCCTGTAGTTGAGAGTAAGGTTCACCGGTCGGATCATACCAAAGCTCTGGTTCTGATATTTAACCTCAACGTTTTCAGGTTCCGACTCATGGTATAACAACTCTACTCGTTTGCCGATCAGAGGTATTGGCCCTTCGAATAATCGGCCGTTCAAAGTAATGGTACGATCTTTATTGACTTTTCTTCTGGCCACTTTACGAAAATAGTCTTTCAGATTGGCCGGTGAAGTTCGTAGACAATGCATTTGAGATGTAAAGCGATCAAATGGGGTTTGCCTCCAGCGATAGTCATCAGGTTTTCTTGATGCAAAAAGCGATACACCGTGGAGTTATTCAGTACAATGCCCGGAGTGACTAATTTGCGACGGTTCATCTGTTCAATAAGATGAGGCACTGTAGCTGCGGGCATCTGTAATCTTGACTCGACCAGCGATGAACATGTGTCGTCATCCATGGCCCTGCTTTTACCCTGATCAGATCGATCTTTCGGAAACAGCGACTTCAAATCGCCATTGCTTTTGCTATATAAACGAATCCATCGTCGGATAGTTGCCTTGCCGATCCTTGTTTTTTCAGAAAACGGGATTCGCCATTTGCGGACGCACTTCTCCATCATCAGCCGTCTTTTTTCAGTTCGACTCATCTGCGGTCCGGTGACAAAGTCGCCAATAACGCCAAATCGAAACACCGCAACCTGCATTTTTTCATCTTCGGTCATAAAAATCCTCCTTTCTGTAGTTTTTCACCCCTGTACAACAGAAAGGAGGCCTGAAAAATGACACTCTTCGGTGGGGCATATAAAAACCGTGAAGATAAGCAGTTTAAATGGAGCGAGTCACCGGCACCTGACCCTGTGCCATAAAATGATCAAATGCTTTCAATAAGCCCTGAGTCCATGTGTCGCCAAGGCATGCTTTAACTCTTCGTCGTAAGGCTCTGAACCAGTGACGCTGTCGTGTACGGGAAATGCCTGAAAGCCATTTATTGTGTTCTTCTTTATGGGATATGCCGGAACAGATCGTCTTAACTTCAGCCTGAAAACGCTTAAAATATCCGGCAGGTCGAAGCCTGACAACACACCCACAAACAGGACAACGATAAAGCTTAAGCAATAACGGCTCGTTATAACCATCAAAAATCGCCTGAGCATAACCATGCCCCCATACTTTATAATCATTACAGCGCGGACAATTTTTTGGCCTTGGCCATGGATAATTGCGTTTTTTCTTAAAAAGTTCCTTGAGTTCAACGGCAACAAAGATTATCATAATACCGCCTTTTGGAGGATCATCTGATGATCCTCGGTTTGAAAAGGGCGGTAGGTCTCTGAAAACTCGCCGCCCTTTTTTAAAAATAAAAAAAGCCTCCGTAAAGAGGCTCATTTATTTCGACAATCTTAATCTGTTTGTCAACGCATTCTAAAAAATTATTGCCGCAACCCTTTCTTCATTCTAACAATCTACAGCATCGCATAGAGGAATCACCGTTTGATTGATAAAGGAGGTAGTAGCCTAACCTATCTCATCTCAATCGATATCTACACGTACTATGGCTTTGTACATATCAAAGCTGTAAAATTTTTAAGATTTACATTCGAAGTCGTAAATCTTATTAATATAATAACACATATTGACTCAGGCACTCAATCGTAAACGTTCACCTTTTTCATCTATATCCACATATTGTGTTTACGCCTATGGTCAAACAACCTTTAACAACCTAAACCTTTTCCTCCAGCTATATTCTATGCAATATTTCATTTGACAGGCAAAATTCCGTATAATATCGTATTTAATAGAGATTCTCTTTCTTACAGCTGATCTTCATTTGACACCACTAATAGTGTTAAGCATTTTCTGTTCTGCTGACCTCATTTTCGATACGCTCCTTGTTATCTAATTTAATTGTTTTTAATTAGCCATTTCAACCATTTAACCTTTGGGTTCTTTTGGGATAGTTACAGGGTCTTCGGGGAATGCGGTGAAAAAATTGGTTCATATTGGAACTAAAGCCTATCAGACAATCACACAGACCCTCAGCAGATGGCGTTTTAACCAACACGTTTATCTCTCTCTTTTGGCCATCCTTATAG
>JAUVVL010000136.1 GCA_030604635.1 Desulfobacteraceae bacterium | reverse complement strand
TGGCGCCTTCAACACATGCTTCGTTACCCTGGACAAATTTTACATTTGCATTCATCATAAGCCCAAACCCGGATAAACCGGAGCTAATAAAGCTAACTTATCACGAAAGCACGAAAATACCCCAGTACGATCTGCCGGACCTACCCCAGTACCATCTTCTGGACCTACCCCAGTACCATCTTCTGGAGCTACCCCAGTACCATCTTCTGGAGCTACGGGGCAGGCGGGGCAGGCGGGGCAGGCGAAGACAATAAAATTGTAATATTTTTTCGTGCTTTCAATATTTCGTGTTTTAGTGATTATGTTTAAAATCTTTTACCAAAAAAATTAATCTTACAATTAACAGACTAAATTCCTCAATTCCTCAATCCCTCATTCCTTTGTTACTTCAATTGCCAGATCCGGGCATCTTAATTCACAGAGTTGACATGCGATACAATCCGAGCGTCGTGCTGCAAACACTTTGTCTTCTTGATCAAGTTCCAGGACATTTTTGGGGCAAAAATGCACGCATATGCCGCACCCTTTGCACCATTCACTGTTTATAATATGCTCTTTCAACTTAGGTTTTGCCATGCAAAACACCTCTCACTTTTTGTATCCGGAAGATCTATGTAATTCTCGATTGCTTATTTACTTTATCAATGAATGTCAAGGAAAACAGATGCTCCTATTCGTGGTCTTTTGGAAACTGTTTATCGCTTTTCCGACTTGAACGTAATGATAAGCTGATATGTTGGTTGATTTTAGCTTTATAGTGCGATAGGTAAAGCCCTTATTTTTACTGGGAGGAATTTTTCGCCTTCCGATCTTCCATTTACACCAGGCTTAACGCCAATGCAGCGGCTTTACCGGGCTTCCCGTAAAAGGCCTCTTGCAAGCGGGTGCCTGGACGAACCGACAGGCAAAATAACCTTTATGGACTAAGTACATGTATTCATAAATGCGATCACGTATTTATAACTTGGTTTATTCATTCTATGTATGCAAAAGTGTAAAGTGCCTAAAGTTAAGGTATTCTGTCAATTTTAATTATAATTGATCGCGCTGAAAGCGCGTTTCTCAACCCTGGCCCAGACCGATCACCAATACTCTATACTCTAAAAGTCATGTCTGGAATGATGCATAGCCTATATCAATAAATATGAACGAGTCGCACCAGGGCGGGCTTTAGCTCACTTTAGACACTTCAAACTTCGAACTTTTAGAATTCAACTTATACTGGATAGTTGTCTTGATAAAAATACGTAATCGAATTCACGAATTAGAGCACTTAGCTGTATTATTATGGCAAAAGAATATAATATTTCCGTTATTCCGGGTGATGGTACAGGGCCCGAAGTTGTCGCAGAAGGTCTAAAGATCCTTCAAATCGTTGCAGATAAATGCGGTTTCAGCCTGAATTATAACCATCATAATTTAGGCGGCGAGCATTACAAGGCTACCGGAGAGATCTTACCTGACAGCGTGCTTGAATTACTGTCAGAATCGGACGCAATATATTTAGGCGCCATCGGTCATCCAGATGTAAAACCGGGTATTCTAGAAAAAGGTATACTTTTAAAAATCAGGTTTTATTTTGACCAGTATATAAATTTAAGACCTGTTAAACTGTATGAAGGAGTCGATACGCCTTTAAAGAACAAGGGGCCGGAAGATATTGACTTTGTCGTGATCCGCGAAAATACCGAAGGCCTTTATGCCGGAGCCGGCGGCTGTTTAAAACGAGGCACTTCTGATGAAGTCGCAATTCAGGAATCGATAAATACCCGCAAAGGCGTGGAAAGGTGTATCAGATATGCCTTTGAATTTTGCAGGAAAAGAAACAAGAGGAAAAAGCTGACTTTTTGCGGGAAGACAAATGTGCTGACTTTTGCATTTGATTTATGGGAGCGCACTTTTAATGAGATTGCGAGTGAGTATCCTGATGTCGAAACAGATTACGCCCACGTTGATGCCATCTGTATGTGGATGGTAAAGAATCCAGAGTGGTTTGATGTTATTGTCACGGACAACATGTTCGGAGATATAATAACCGATCTGGCTGCAATGATCCAGGGTGGAATGGGGATTGCTGCCGGTGCGAACATTAATCCCAATGGTGTTTCAATGTTCGAGCCTATTGGCGGTTCAGCGCCCAGATACACAGGCAAGCAGATGATAAACCCCATCGCAGCCATTTCAGCGGCCCAGATTATGCTTGAGACCATAGGTGAGCCCAATGCTGCTTCCTGGATAGAGGAGGGTGTCATTAAGGTGCTGCGTGATGATCTCAAGGATGTTGCCGCAGGAAGGATGGGATATACGACCCAGGAGGTTGGAGATCTTGTGGCAGATTATATTATACGATTGAAGAAATAAGGAAATGTGGGATTAGCGCCTAAAAGGGAAATTCATCATGTCTGAAAAGAAGTTTAATGTTGCCGTAGCAGGAGCAACAGGTGCTGTCGGAAATCAGATGATAACTTGCCTTGAGGAGAGAAAATTTCCGGTTAAATCAATTAGATTTTTGGCCTCCAGTCGCTCTTTTGGGCAAAAGCTCGATTACATGGGTGATTCGGTTGCTGTTGAGGAATTGACAGAGAGTTCTTTTAAGGGTGTTGACATTGCCCTTTTTTCAGCAGGAGGCGGTACAAGCGAAAGATTTGCACCTTTTGCCGCCAAAGACGGTTGCGTGGTTATTGACAATTCAAGTGCATGGCGTATGGACCCTGAAGTTCCTCTGGTGGTTCCCGAAGTAAATCCTCATGCGGTAGCACAATACACTGGTAAGGGGATCATCGCAAATCCGAACTGTTCAACCATACAGATGGTTGTTCCACTTTATCCCCTGCACAAAAAATGCGGAATAAAACGGATTGTGGTTTCAACATATCAGGCTGTATCCGGAACCGGGAAAAAAGCTATTGATGAACTTAATTATCAGACCCGGGCGATTCTCAATTTCAAGGATTGCGAGAATAAGGTCTATCCCCATACCATCGCTTTTAACTGTCTGCCGCATATCGATGTGTTTCTGGAGAACGGTTATACCAAAGAAGAAATGAAAATGGTCTTCGAGACAAGAAAAATACTGGAGGACGATACCATTGGGGTTACAGCAACAACCGTTCGTGTGCCGGTCTTTTTGGGCCATTCTGAATCGATCAATATTGAGACGATTGAACATATCTCAGCGGACCAGGTCAGGTCTCTCCTTGAAAAGGCGCCCGGCGTTAAAGTTGTAGATGACCCGGAAAACAACATTTATCCGCTTGCCATTGATGCTGCCGGTCAGGATTTGACCCTGGTTGGTCGCATCCGTGAGGATGAATCGATTGCAAACGGTATTAATATGTGGGTCGCGGCGGACAATATCAGAAAGGGGGCTGCAACCAACGCGGTTCAGATAGCGGAAATTCTGGCAAAGGAATATTTGTAATTGCTTGTAATTTGACTGGTTAAACATAGAAAACCTGGTCGTTTGGGCCTCCGGCTCGTAGAGCCTACGCCTCGGAGAGCCATGTCAGAGATAAATGGCTCTGACGAAATAAGTAGATGAAAAACTCGAAGCACGAAATCCGAAACCCGAAACAATATCAAATGACCGAAATTCAAATGTCCCAAACATTAATACATTCTATCAATATTATTTATAATGGTCAAAAGCCTCTATGTTTTGAACATTTGAAAATTTGATATTCGGATTTGTTTCGAATTTCGATATTCGAATTTCGTATTTAAAATTATTGATAGTAACCCCTTTCAGGGGCAAACCAAAGCCAGGTCCTTTGGGCCCGGATTCTTTACTATGGAGGTTTTTCGTGGCACGTATTACAATAGAAGATTGCTTGAAACGGGTACCAAACCGTTTTAGACTGGTTAACATGGTTGCCAGGCGTGTAAGACAGATCCGTGAGGGATCAGAATACCTGGTAAGTTCACCAAAGAATGAAGATATTGTCGTTTCCCTGCGGGAAATCGCTGCGGGCAAAATCACTGAAAAAGAAGATACCGATGGAAATTAATGTATCAGTTCAGGGGGTTAATCAATAGGGGGCTGAAACATATCTTTTGTCGAAAGGAAGTTATACATATAAGGTGCTGAACAGGGAAGTTGGCAAAGCTTTGCACCGGTATAATATGATATCTGACGGGGATCGAATCTTAGTGGGGCTTTCAGGAGGAAAAGACAGCCTTACCCTGATGTGGATATTAAATGAGCGTCAGTCACGCATACCCATAAATTATGAGATCTTCGCAGTCTATATTGATCCCGGGTTTGAGAAAGGCTTTAGTGAATCTCTTGCCGATTATTGCAATAAAACAGGGTTTGAACTCAGGGTTGAGCATACTGATTATGGAATTTTGGCGCACAGCTCACAAAATCGGGAAAATCCCTGTTTTTTATGTTCCAGGTTGCGCAGAAAACGCCTTTTTGAAATTGCTGATGAACTCGGATGCAACAAGCTGGCCCTCGGGCATAACAAGGACGATATAATCGAGACCCTGTTTATGAACATATGCTATGCTGGAGAGATAAGCACCATGATTCCTTCCCAGTCTTTTTTTCAGGAAAGGTTCACATTGATAAGACCACTTGCTTTTGTTGATGAGGATGTTACAATGCGTTTTGCAAAAGAAAAGGGTTGTCCGGTTTTTGTTAATCCATGCCCTAGTGCAAAAGTTTCCAAACGGCAGGAAATAAAGACGCTTTTAAAGCAGCTATACAACAGCAACAGGAAAGTAAAAGGGAATATCTTCAGTGCCATGAGCCGCGTGAAGGCAGAATATTTATTGAAATGAAAGACATTCAAAATCAGTTCGATAATCGCAACATACCCATCGACAAGGTCGGCATTAAGAATCTTCAATACCCCATAACGGTTCTTGACCGGAGGAACAAATTTCAGCATACGGTAGCCACGATAAACATGTATGTGGATTTGCCCCATAACTATAAGGGGACCCACATGAGCCGTTTTGTAGAAATGCTCCATTTGTTTCGCCCGGAGGTTTCTTTAAAAAAGATATCAGTAATACTTGGTCAGATGAAAAAATGTTTAGATGCGGCTTCGGCTAACATTGAAGTGACGTTTCCTTATTTTATAGAAAAAAAATCTCCAGCCAGCAGTTCCCCGGGTCTCATGGATTATATCTGCAGTTTTTTGGGATCAAGCGATCCTAATGGGAAAATCGATCTTGTATCAGTAGTCGTTGTCCCGATTACTTCTGTCTGCCCGTGTTCCATGGAAATTAGTGAAATAGGCGCCCATAATCAGCGCGGGCGAGTCCGGCTCAGCACCCGGTTTCATAAATTTATCTGGATTGAAGATATGATCGAACTGGCGGAGAGTGCTGCTTCATGCGACGTATATTCTGTCCTGAAACGTGTTGATGAAAAACATGTGACTGAAAAGGCGTTTTCGAACCCGAAGTTTGTTGAGGATATCGTGCGCGATATTGCCGAGAAGCTGAAAAAGGACAAAAACATCACCTGGTTTTCCGTAGGTGCTGAAAATTTCGAGTCGATCCACAACCACAGTGCTTATGCCTCTATTACAAGCTGGCAGCCGCCGGATGTTTAATCCAGATCACGTAGAAGTATATCCATGATACGCTTTGGCGTCTTTCCCGGAGTATTTAACAGCACGACAAAGCAGTACAACTCTCCTTTTGCATTTTCGATATAGCCTGCTCGTGTATTGATGCCGCGTAGGGTTCCGGTCTTGTAAAACGCTTTACCGGTTTGGTGCATAAGAAAATGGTACGAAGAAAAGGCTTTGAGGATTTTGTAAAGGTTTTCTGCCGAAACCCGGTTTTTTTTCGATATTCCGGAACCTTCAATAATGCGGATATTATCGATTTCAAGAATGTTCTTTGCGTAAGTTAACGCTGCGCGAATACCGTTGTACAGTGTTCCGGGAGAGCCGTAAGCGTTTGCACCTGCGGCAATGAGCAGCTGGTTGGCCACAAAGTTGTTTGAATATTCAAAAAGCTTCGATATAACCTGTGCCAATGAAAACCCGGAAACGTACCTAAAGATAAGCTTGTCGACATCTTTTTGGACCTTGCCCATCCTGATCCTGCCGTTTGATTTTATCCCTTCTTTTTTCAGAAAATATAAAAGAAGATGACCTGCGTACAGTGTGATTTCATTTTTTTTTGGGGAAAGTATAATTCTGCCCTGATCTATGTTTGATGCATTTATTCTTGCAAGTACAAACGGCAGAAGGGGGGTCTGGGGTTCGGCACTGACATAGGCGCCGTTTTGGTTGCGCCTGAAGTTAACCGTGTTGAAATTGACACACAAAGCTCCGTTGGGTGCATCATAGGGTTCGTAAGAAGATGTAACACCGGGAATTACGATTGTGGCATTAAAATATGAGTCATCTAAAACTAGATCGTTGATATTTCTCGACACTGTGTCAAACCGTGCTGCAAGATCCTTGGCGATTTCAGCTAAAGTTTCTGAAATGAGAAGGGGATCGCCGAATCCCTTTATCTTGAGATTCGAATTTTTATCCAGGTAGAACTCTGTGGCAAATCTGTAATCCGGGCCCATGTAATGCAGGGCCACAAGAGCTGTGAGTATTTTCAGGGTAGATGCCGGAACCAGCTGCATGCCGGCATTTTTCGAAAAAATAACCTTGCCTTGCGGGTCAGCAACCAGTACGGCATCCTGATTTCCGATAAGATTATGTAAACTATTAAGTTTGTCTGCATATAGATTTTGGGGTTGTGCGGCACCCAATATCCAAAAAAACAGCATGAAAGTCCAAGTAGCGGATTTTAATAAGGATATTGTCGATTTTGATTTGAAACTCATAATTGCTTGCAACCTATTGCCGCATGTAATTGTCTGGTTTTCATGAATGAAAATTATCGGCTTTCCACGATAAGCGTCACCGGGCCGTCATTGATCAACGATACGTCCATCATGGCGCGGAATCGACCTGTTGCAACGTTAACGCCTTTTTGACGGACTTGCTCTACAAAGCGCTCGTAGAGTTCATTTGCCTTATCTGGTCCGGCGGCATGGACAAAAGACGGACGTCGGCCTTTACGGCAGTCACCCAAAAGGGTAAACTGGGAGACAACCAGCATTTCACCGCCAATATCAAGCAAAGACCGGTTCATCTTGTGGTTTTCATCTTCAAAAATCCGCAAGTTTACAATCTTGTCGGCCAGATAGTCGGCATCTTCAGCCATATCTGTTTCGGCAACGCCTAAGAGTACCATAAGCCCACTGCCAATTTTTCCGATTATTTCATTGTTTACGGAAACTGAACTTTCTTTCACCCTTTGAATAACTGCACGCATAAGTAACTGAATTTATATAAAATCTAAATTAATACAATTAAACAACAAGCATGATTCTTAGATCCATCACATTAGTGTTTGTGGGGCCAGTCATGAAAAGATCGCCAAGTTTCTGAAAAAAATGATATGAGTCGTTGTTTACAAGAAAATGATAAGGATCTAACTCCATTTCGCCGGCCCGCTTCAGGGTACAGGTATCAGAAAATGCTCCGGCCGCATCTGTTGGACCGTCGGTTCCATCGGTGCCGCCGCTCAGAATGACAATATTTTCCTTTTCGGCAATATCTATTACAGCAGCCAGTGCAAATTCCTGATTTCGTCCTCCAAGCCCCTTACCTGTAAGAGTTACCGTGGTTTCGCCGCCGGAAAGAATGCAGGCAGGAGGAGGGATGGGGTTTCCGGTTTTTAAGATCTCTCTTGCTATGGCTCCGTGAACATGTGCAACATGCCGGGTTTCACCTTCGATCATGGAAGAAAGGACAAGGACTTGGTATCCCAAGCTTTCAGCTTGTTGTTTTGCAGCCATTATGGTTTCAATGTTACTTCCGATAATCAGATTGCGCGTTCTGTCAAAAGCAGGATCGCCGATCTTTGGAGTTTCGGGGATCTTTCCCGAAACGCCGGATTCGATATGTTTCACAACAGTTTCGGGTATTTTTTTTATGATGTCATATTTATGGAAAATTTCCATGCAACGGGAAAATGTGCTTGAATCCGGTACAGTGGGCCCTGATGCGATAACGTCGAGGTCATCTCCCACCACGTCCGAAAGTATAAGTGAAACAAGCGTGGCAGGATATGCTGCCCGCGCAAGCCTGCCGCCCTTGACAAGGGAAGTGTGCTTTCGTATCGTATTTATTTCGTGAATTGTCGCACTGCAAGAAAGCAACACTTTGATGGTATCCTGCTTGTCCTTAAGTGTGAGCCCATGAAAAGGAAGGGGAAGTAGGGCGGATCCTCCTCCAGAAATCAGGCATAACACCAGGTCATTCTTTCCTGCACTTCTTGCGAGGTTCAGGATAGCATCTGCTCCGTGTTGTCCGTTTATGTCAGGCAAAGGGTGGCCGGCTTCTATGAGTTCGATCTGGCCAAGGTCGGCTACATGGTCATATTTTACTGTGATGATGCCGCTTGTGATCCTTTTGCCGAGAATATCCTCCATGGTTGCAGCCATGGGGGCTGCGGCCTTTCCTGCACCGATCACAAACAGATTTTTGTACCGGGCAAGGTCATATGCCCAATCACCGATAAAAAGATGTTCACCATCAAGTCTGCAGTATCGCTTAACAGCAGCGCCTGGTTCAACAGCCTGCAAGGCTTTGTAAAATATTTTTGATGCATCGTTTCGCATTGCGGCGATATTTTTTGGTTCAGGATTCATAATGAATTATTTCCCTTCTTGAATAATCCAAATTGTGGATGAATACGCATCATATACCTCAATAATTCTGCCTGTCAAAGTAAAAGGGTTGTTTTGTATTCTTGACAAGAGCCAAAGATAAAAGTAAGTTTTAAAATGTTATAGTAAAATTTTCGTGGAGGAAAATATGGGTAATAATTCCCCGGATTCTTTTAAAGGACAGTTTCTCATGGCCATGCCTTTATTGGCTGATCAGAATTTTTACCAGACCGTTACTTGTATTTGCGAGTATACTCCAGTAGGTGCAGTGGGTGTCATTGTAAACCGGGTTCATCCTTCCCTGACCGGAAAGGATATTTTTGATGAGCTTAAAGTTGAGTATACACTAGGCGCAGAATCTATTCCAATCCATATTGGTGGCCCTGTTCATATTGGTGAGATCTTTGTGCTTCACGGCCCTCCCTTCGGTTGGGAGGGTTGTCATATGACTACGCCGACTCTCGCCATGAGCAACACCAGAGATATTTTAGAAGCGGTTGCCATGGGCAGAGGGCCGAAATCCTTTATTATTGCCTTGGGATGTGCCGGCTGGGGCCCGGGGCAGCTGGAATCAGAAATAAAGGAAAATGCCTGGCTGACATCTCAAGTTTATGAAGAGATTATTTTTGATGTACCGATTGAGATACGATGGGAAGAGGCCAT
Source organism: Desulfobacteraceae bacterium (assembly GCA_030604635.1). Taxonomy (GTDB): domain Bacteria; phylum Desulfobacterota; class Desulfobacteria; order Desulfobacterales; family UBA11574; genus JAUVVL01. The sequence continues at coordinate 665 of JAUVVL010000136.1, read as the reverse complement.
GAAAAAGATGGGGATAGATCCAGCCTTACTTTTGGATACATCCGGTCACGCCTGAATAATTCGCTATTTCCGATTTTCGTAAACAAATATTTTTATTTCGACCTTGAAAACCCGGTCCTATGGGCCAGGATTCTTTACCTTTGATTTTGATTTTGATTTCCTTTTTTTAAGACATTCCTTGTCTTTCTTTACAAATGCACATAGCTTTGGATTATAATACTCTTTGCAATTTAATGGATTATATAGTGGGCATTCAGGATGTTTTTCTGACATAAATCTATTTTTCCCTTTATTATTGACGAACTCGCGAAAAGTCTTTGTTGGAGGCACTTTTCTCTGCCTCATGCAGATTAATATTCTTTAATATCATAAAAACTAATATTTTACAAGATATTATGTTCATCATGTTCATCAGGCTGTAAGAAATATATGGTAATCGTTTTGACAATTTATTTAATACGGTGTAATAAACAGCGCCAACGTCCATATTTTGATTTTAGTCCAAAAGGCTATTAGTTAGTTGGACCGATTAATATTGATGGTTTCGTAAAAAGTCAAAACTTCCTGCCCGCCGGCCGGCAGGCGGGGCTGAATTATTCAATTTTACGCATTCATAATGTCTTTAAATAATTCGCAATTCCTTAATCCCTAAATTCCTTAATCCA